>JAGRHK010000081.1 GCA_020444985.1 Candidatus Competibacteraceae bacterium | reverse complement strand
ACTATTTGTTTTAAATAAATAAAAAGATAAAAAATTTATCAACAAAATTACTTTATTCAATTTTTTGAAATATTAATTTGGCAATTAAATACTTGCAAAACGATTTTCGTCTGTGCTTTCATAATATCGCAATGCTGTATTGCAGTATGTTCCTGCCATAGGCTCGCGAAGTGTAAATCACGGTTTAGGAACGTCAGGCGACGCCGGTTGCCGAGGCTGGCGCCTCGAACCGGAGTTGCTTAGGTCGGACTCGGAAGACGGACCGGAATGATCCGGATGGTTCAGGGAGGACTTTCAAGGTACAGGGAATACGAGTCCATCGAGCACTATCAGTTCGTGCTGATCAACGACGGAGGTCTTTATGGAATTCACGGAATATGTCAAGGAAAGGCTTGCTCTGACCCTTAAGTCAGGTCTGCTGTGTGCGGTCATGCTGATGCCCGCCACAACGCTGGCTCGATCGCCGGAGACGGTCCGTGGCGATGAGTCCATTCAAGTCGCCACGGCTGTGGAAGCGGAAGACACCGCCGCCAGCTCCATCGCTGCCTCGCCTGCCGAAGAACGGAAAGTTAATCGTCTTTCCGGGCATATTCAGCGTAAATACCGGGTTTCTGAAGATAAAGCCCGATATATTGTGCGCGAAGCGATCCGCAACGCCAAGAAACACCAACTGGATCCAGAATTGATCCTGGCTATCATCGCAGTCGAATCCACCTTCCGGGAAAGAGCCGTGAGTCGGGTTGGCGCTCGGGGCCTCATGCAAGTGATGCCGCGTTCCCACGCCAAGAAGGTCAGGGAAATTGGCGGTTCCCACCAGTTGTTTGATCCGGCCAAAAATATCCGCGTTGGTTCGCGGATTCTGGTGAATTACCTGAAGAATTATTCTGGAAATCTGCGCCGGGCGTTGCTGAGATATAACGGCAGCCTGGGTAAACGTTCATCTTATCCAGTCCGGGTCATGAAGATCTATCGCGATCTGCGTCGGGTTACAGTAGAAGGTTGATCCTTTGCCAGAGAGAAACGGGCATTGGCCCGTTTCCGCCAAAGCTGAAAGTCCAGACTACGCCAATGGCGGCAAATAGATTCGCTAAGAGTTGTTAATGTGCTGAATCCGTTTACCGGTTGCGATCTGTTTTTATGCCTTACCCCATCCCCGACCCAGCGACGTTAGCCGCGCAGCTAAGCCCTCCTCGTCCCTTACCGCCTGTTGATTGCTGGAACCCGCCCCTACTTGGCGACATGGACCTGCGCATTGCCCGCAATGGCGTCTGGCATCATGAAGGAATTCCCCTCCAACGCGAAAACCTGGTTCGCCTGTTTGCCTCGATCCTGCGCCAGGACGACGATGGATGCTATTACTTGGTAACGCCCGTTGAAAAATGGCGGATCCAGGTGGATGACGCACCGTTCCTGGCAGTCCGGCTGGATGCAACCGGGACGGGCGTCAATCAACGTCTGACTTTTACCACGAGTATTGGCGACATCATAACTGCCGGTACTGATCATCCTCTGGTCGTCGAATACCCTGTTCCTGGCGGCGAACCATGCCCTTATATTCATGTACGCGGCCGACTATGCGCCTTATTAAGCCGAGCAGTCTTTGTAGAACTGGTAGAATGGGGTGAGGAGCAACGAGTGGCTAATGAGCGGATTTATGGAGTATGGAGTCAGGGACAATTCTTCAATCTTGGCCGACTGGACGAATAAAACCTGGTAAATGCAACTAACAAGCATTTATCCAATGCAAGCTACCCTATCCCTTGGTGCGGAATGCTGAAGTCATTGCATCTAATTTCGTGGTCGGGGTGACAGGATTTGAACCTGCGACTTCTGCCTCCCGAAGACAGCGCTCTACCAGGCTGAGCTACACCCCGATGTTTGAGAAGAGACTAATAACGACGCTTCACCGCAAATTTGGCTAATTCGATCAAGGCATCCTTAGCGGGTGAACCAGGTAGAAGGTCCAGATGAGCCGATGCTTGCTCAGCCTCACTCACAGCAAGTGAAGCAGTATAATCCAAGGCGCCGGTCGACTCAATAGCCTGCATGATCGATTCGAGCCGATCCAACCCTCCTTGCTCAATGACCTCACGAATGATTTTCCTTTCCTCGGGACTGCCGTAGCGCATGGCGTGAATCAAGGGCAGAGTCGGCTTCCCTTCAGCGAGATCATCACCGATGCTCTTACCAAGTTCTGCGCTGGAAGCGCTGTAGTCCAGAGCGTCATCAATCAATTGGAAAGCTGTACCCAGATGCAGCCCATAGCGGCCTAACGCCAGTTCCTCCTCTTGCGGTCGCCCGGCCAGCACGGCGCCCAGTTGCGCGGCAGCCTCGAACAGCTTGGCGGTCTTGCAATGAATCACCTGCAAATAGCGTTCTTCTGTGGTATCGGGATCATGACAATTGAGCAATTGCATGACCTCTCCTTCAGCGATGGTATTGGTCGTATCCGCCATGATCTCCATCAACCGCATGGAGCCGATGGTCACCATCATCTGGAATGCCCGGGAATAGAGGAAATCGCCGACCAGTACACTCGCCTGATTACCCCAGATTGCATTGGCGGTTTCTCGCCCGCGTCGCAGATCAGACTCATCCACCACGTCATCATGCAACAGGGTCGCGGTATGGATAAACTCGACAATGGCGGCAGCGGCAATATGCTGGTTGCCGGTATAACCGCAAGCGCGCGCCGCCAGCAGCACCGCGACCGGACGCAGCCGCTTACCGCCGCTATCAATGATGTAACCGGCTATCTGATTGATCAGGACCACATCAGAATGGAGTTCGCGGCGAATAAGTTGATTAACAGCTTGTAAATCGTCCGCGATCGGTGCGCGGATGCGTTCAATATCCATAGGGATTAGCGGATCCTGAAGAAAACATTAATCATGCTACGGTTTAGCGCCCGCAGGGTCAAGACGAACGCTGTACCCTTTGGACTAGAATGCCGTTTGACCTGTTCCGGCGAGGCGGCTAAAATTCCGCTTCTTGCCATACAGGCTAATCCACGATCACAAGGATTGAAACGAAATTATGTATGCTGTCATCAAAACCGGGGGCAAACAATACCGGGTGGCTGAGGGCCAGACCCTCAAGGTCGAAAAGCTCGAGATCGAGGAAGGCGCTTCCGTGGAGTTTGACACGGTGATGATGTTGGCTGATGGCGACCAAATCCAGGTAGGCGCGCCCTATGTCAACGGCGCTCGCGTCACCGCTACGGTCAAATCTCAGGGGCGCGGTACCAAAGTCCGCATCATCAAGTTCCGACGCCGCAAGCACTACTTCAAAAGACAGGGCCATCGGCAAAGCTACACCGAGTTGCGGATCGACGGCATCGGTGGTCTCGGAGCGCCGGCAGTCTTTGCCGAGACGTCGCATCAGGAGGGCTGAACTATGGCGCACAAGAAAGCAGGCGGCAGCAGCCGCAATGGTCGCGATTCCCAATCCAAGCGTTTGGGCGTCAAGTTGTTTGGCGGTCAGTTGGCGAAAGCAGGCAATATCATTGTCCGGCAACGCGGCACACAGTTCCACCCCGGCGAAAACGTGGGTTGCGGAAAAGATTACACCCTGTTCGCCAAGACCGAAGGGCATGTCGTGTTCGCCATCAAGGGACCCTTGAGTCGCCGGTATGTGAGTATCCAGCCTGTGGCGTCATGAGCGCGCATTTGCTGAATATGCCGAAAGCCCCGGACGGGGCTTTTGTTTTGCCTGTTATTCGCGGATAACCCGATGAAATTCGTCGATGAAACGCTGATTCGAGTCGAGGCTGGCGACGGCGGCGATGGTTGCGTCAGCTTCCGGCGGGAGAAATATATTCCCTTTGGCGGACCGGATGGCGGCGATGGCGGCGATGGCGGCAGCATTTACCTGATCGCTCATGCGGAGCTGAACACGCTGGCGGACTTTCGCTTTACCCGGCGCTTTCAGGCCGAGCGTGGTCAAAATGGCATGGGCGCCAATTGCACCGGACGTAGCGGCGCCGATCTGGACATTCTCACGCCGGTTGGCACGCTGGTTTGGGATGCCGATACGGATGAATTAATTGGCGATCTGGTCGAAGCGGGACAACGATTGCGGGTGGCTTCCGGCGGCTTTCACGGCCTCGGCAACACCCGCTACAAAAGCAGCACCAATCGCGCCCCGCGTCAGTTCAAGCCGGGTACGCCAGGCGAGGCGCGCAACCTGCGGCTGGAACTCAAAGTTATTGCTGATGTGGGTCTATTAGGGATGCCGAATGCCGGTAAATCCACTCTGATCCGCGCCGTATCTGCGGCCCAGCCCAAGGTCGCTGATTACCCTTTCACTACCCTGCATCCTCATCTGGGCGTGGTGCGAGTGGGATCATTGCAAAGTTTTGTCATGGCGGATATTCCCGGACTCATCGAGGGCGCCTCGGAAGGCGCTGGATTGGGAATTCAATTCCTCCGGCATCTGGCGCGCACTCGACTGCTTTTACATCTGGTAGATGTCTCTCCATACAGCGATAGCGGCGATCCGGTGCAAGATGTCGAAATCATTCTCGGGGAGTTGGCGCAATACAGCGCTGAATTGGCCGCACGCGAGCGCTGGCTGGTATTCAACAAGCTGGACCTGTTGCCAGAGCAAGCGCGCGCGGGGTGCATAGCGGAGGTTGTTGCCGCCCTGAACTGGGCGGGGCCCGTATTCAGCGTTTCCGCAATCAATAGCGAAGGAACGGTTACGTTGATCCAGGCCGTCATGGCGCGGCTGGAAGCGCTTCAAGGCTGAAAGCTAATGGCTTAAAACTTAAAACCTAAAACTTAAACCTTTTTGATGTTCAACAAAACACGCGAGCAACTGGGCGCAGCGCATCGCTGGGTGATCAAAATCGGTAGCGCGATGATCACCAACGAAGGCCAAGGGCTGGACAATTTTTCCATCGACGCCTGGGTAGCGCAGATAGCAGATTTGCATCGATCCGGTCGGGAATTGTTGCTGGTGACCTCGGGTGCGGTTGCTGAGGGGATGCGGCGTCTGGAGTGGCCACAGCGTCCTACCGGCTTGGCGGAGTTGCAGGCAGCGGCGGCGGTCGGGCAAATGGGTTTAGTGCAAGCTTGGGAATCGGCTTTTCAACGTCATGGCATTCGCACCGCGCAAATTCTGCTCACCCACGAGGATGCTTCTGACCGACAACGCTATCTGAATATTCGCAATACCCTGCGCACCCTGCTGCGCTTGCGGGTGGTGCCGGTGATCAATGAAAACGATACGGTGGCCTTCGAGGAAATTCGCTTTGGCGATAATGACACCTTGGGCGCATTGGTGGCGAATCTGGTTGAAGCCGAGTTGTATGTGATCCTGACGGATCAACAAGGGCTGTATGATAAGAACCCGCGCCAGTTTGCCGATGCCCGGTTGATTAGCGAGGGCCGGGCGGGCGACTTGGTTTTGGAAAGCATGGCGCGTGGCGGCGCCGGCAGTCTGGGCAGCGGCGGCATGTTGACCAAGTTGCATGCGGCGGCTAAAGCCGCCCGTTCCGGGGCGTTTACTTTGCTGGCCTGGGGTCGGGAGGCGGATGTGCTACGGCGCGTCGCAGCGGGCGAGGCGCTGGGAACCTTATTGCGACCGAGCCAGAGTCCGGTGGCGGCGCGTAAGCAATGGTTGGCCGTGCAATTACAGGTCCGGGGCCGCCTGCATCTGGACGCGGGCGCTGTGCAGGCGTTGCGCGCTGCGGGTAAAAGCTTGCTGCCGGTGGGCGTGACCGCGATTGAAGGTCATTTCGAGCGCGGCGATCTGGTCGCCTGTCTCGATCCGACCGGCGTTGAAATAGCGCGTGGTTTGGTGAACTGCGATACCGAACGGGCGCTATTGCTGATCGGCAAAACGACCCGCCGGATTCAAGAGTTACTGGGCGCGATCGACGATCCGGAGCTGATTCACCGGGATAATCTGGTAGTGGCGTAAGTGGGTTCTTGCGCCGGGCGCAGCGGGCTGAAAATCCACCTATCGCTGCGCCCGGCGAGCGGATGGCAAACCCGCCCGCTTAACCGAACGGTTTTGGCGGCGGAGTTTGATCGGTTGACGGCGGCAGGATCGGCAACAGGAAGGCCGGCTGATCACCGGTCAGCGCCTTGAGGAAGGCCACGATTTTAGCGTTCTCCTCCTTAGTGAACTTCTTGCCTAATTGCAGGCGACCCATGATATCCACCGCCTCGGCCAGAGTTCGCGCCGCGCCATCGTGGAAGTAGGGATAGGTCAGCGCCACGTTGCGCAAAGTTGGCACCTTGAACTTGAAGCGATCGGCGTCCTTGCCGGTTAAGCCCGCTACCCCTTCAGCCGTACTCATGGTTTTGTACGGTTCCACAACGCCCATCTTCTGAAAGGAATTGCCGCCTACCGCCGAGCCATTGTGGCAAGCGATGCAACCGCTGGTCTTGAACAAATTATAGCCTGCGAGTTCGGTTGCCGTGATCGCATCCTTGTCGCCGAGCAGCCACTGATCGAACCGTGAGTTGGGCGTCACCAGGGTTTTCTCAAACTCGGCGATAGCTTGGGTAACTTCATCAATGGTGATCTGGTCCTGGCCAAAGACCTGCTTGAATTCGGTGACATACTGGGGAATCGAGGTCAACACGTCAATTGCGAGCGTGTGGGACGCCGCCATTTCGCCCGGATTGGCGATGGGGCCACCGGCCTGGGCCTTGAGGTCCGCTGCCCGCCCATCCCAGAACTGGGCGACGTTGAGGCTGGAGTTCAAAACAGTCGGCGAGTTGATCGGACCCTCCTGCCAGTTGTGACCAATGGAGGTCTTGAGGTTGTCGGTCCCGCCCATGCTCAGGTTATGGCACGAGTTGCAGGAGATGAAACCGGATTTGGACAGGCGCGGATCAAAATAAAGTTTCTTGCCCAGCTCCACCTGCGCGAGGTTGATTTGCTGGACCGGACGGATCGGCTGGATCGGCTCGTCAGCGGCAAACACATTGCAGGAAATAGTCATAACCGCCGCCGCCCATAACGAGGGCATCAACAGGGTTCGGGTTTTCACAACATTCTCCTTCATCATTTTTCGTTTGAGATGATGTGTGTGAAGCCTGCCGACCGACCGGAAATAC
>JAGRHK010000080.1 GCA_020444985.1 Candidatus Competibacteraceae bacterium | reverse complement strand
CAGGCGGTCGAAAGTGCCATCCTGGGCCATCAGCTCCAGGTCCTTGAGGCGCTTGATGGATTGCCGGACGGTCTTGAAATTGGTGAGCATCCCGCCCAGCCAGCGGTGATTGACAAAAGGCATTCCGCAACGGATCGCCGCCTCGGCGGTCGTTTCGCGGGCTGAGCGTTTGGTGCCCACCAGCAACACCTTGCCGCCTTTGGACGCTAGCCGACCGATGAAATTCAGCGAATCGAGGTACAGCGGCAGGGTTTTTTCCAGATTGATAATATGGATTTTACTACGCGCCCCAAAGATATAGGGGGCCATTTTGGGATTCCAGTAACGGGTCTGGTGGCCGAAATGCACGCCGGCCTCCAGCATCTGGCGCATGGAAACAGTCGCCATTGCTGAGTGTTCTCCTTCAAAAAGATTTAGGGTTAAGCCTCCACTCGCCCCAAGCGGCAACCCTTATGAGGGCACCCGGCCACCTGTGTCGGCAAATGTGAGAAGTATTTCAAAGACTATTTGCCTAAAAGGCGCGCGCTTTATAACATGGATTGTTCAGGAAAACCAAATGAACCGGCGCCCGTGAAGGACTGTCCCAGTTTTTCATGGCGCGACAGGTCGCCTGCAACAGTGACCGTCCACCTACCTTGAAATCGTCCATGCGCCCCCGAGACCGTAGCCGGCAGACCGAGAATATGTTCCAGAAACCTCCCAAGCAACCGATCGCTATCACTTATAAAACCCCGATAGAAATTGAGAAAATGCGGGTGGCCGGTCAGTTGGCCGCTGAAGTACTGGACATGATCGATCCCTATGTACAGGAAGGCGTCGCCACTGAGGAGTTGGACCGGATTTGCCATGATTACATGGTTAATGTGCAGAAGGTCATTCCTGCCCCCCTGAACTATCGGGGCTTTCCCAGGTCGATTTGCACCTCGGTCAACCATGTGGTTTGCCACGGCATTCCCGGCCCGAAAAAGCTCAGGAAAGGCGATGTTGTCAATATTGACATCACTGTGATCAAGGATGGCTATCATGGCGACACCAGCCGCATGTTTTCGATCGGAACGCCGCCCATCGCCGCGCAACGGGTTTGCCGGATCGCTTATGAATGCCTGCGCATTGGCATTGAAACGGTGCGGCCGGGTCTCCGTCTTGGCGATGTGGGCTACGCCATTCAGAAGTACGCCGAAGCTCAGCGTTGTTCGGTCGTGCGGGAATACTGTGGCCACGGTATTGGTCGGGATTTTCATGAGGATCCCCAGGTGTTGCATTACGGCAATCCGGGTGAGGGTGTTCCTCTGCTTCCTGGCATGATCTTTACCATTGAACCGATGATCAACGCCGGTAAACGCCATGTAAAACTGTTGCCGGATGGCTGGACCGTGGTCACCAAGGATCACAGCATTTCGGCCCAGTGGGAGCATACCGTGCTGGTCACTGAAACCGGTTACGAAATTCTCACGCTGCGTCCCGGCGCAACCCTTTAGCGTGTGAGTTTGATTCAGACCCACAGGCTTTTTCTATCGGAGAACCGCATGGCTGTCTTTGATACAGCGCCACTGTCCACCGCGACACTGACTCCTACCTGTTTCCTGCCCAGTCTGCGGAATGATTCATCGTGGAATGATCTGGCGCTGTTCGACGCCACGACTTTCGAAAAGGATCTGACCACGAACCCTAGCCCAATCGCCGCATTTCGAAGCCTGCTCAAACATAGCGATACCCGGCTCAAGGAGCTGTTCCAACAAGGCGTCCCTGCCTATGAGCTGGTGCTGGCGCGTTCTCGCTTGATGGATGAGGTACTACAACGCCTCTGGATTCGGTTTTTCGAAACAGCCATTCAAGATCTGGCGCTAGTGGCGGTGGGCGGCTATGGGCGAGGGGAGCTGCACCCGTGCTCCGACGTAGACATCATGATCCTGCTAGACGACCAGGCATTGGAAACGCATCGCTCCGAGTTGGAGGATTTTCTGACTTTCCTGTGGGACATCGGCCTGGAAGTTGGCCATAGCGTACGCACCGTCGAGGATTGTGCCCGTGAAGGGGCTGCTGAGATCACGGTCGCGACCAGTTTGATGGAAGCGCGCCTGCTGACCGGCTCCATGGCGCTGTTCGAACGCATGCGCGCGGTGACCGGACCGGACCGGATTTGGCCGGATGCCGCCTTCTTTGAATCCAAACGGCAAGAGCGTTGCCAGCGCTGTCGCAAATACAACGAAACCGCTTTTAATCTGGAGCCTAATATCAAGGACAGTCCTGGCGGTCTGCGCGACATGCAAATGATCGGCTGGGTCGCCAAGCGGCACTTTGGCGCCAGCACCTTGCAAGAACTGGTCAGTCACGGCTTTCTAAGCGCGCGGGAATACGATGAACTGATTGAATGCCGAAACTATCTTTGGCAAGTGCGCTTTGCGCTCCATACGCTGACCGGTCGCCGTGAGGATGTCCTGTTGTTCGATCACCAGCGGCGCATCGCCCAACAATTCGGTTACCAGGATCAAAACCATAACCTGGCCGTTGAACAATTCATGCAAAGCTATTATCGGACAGTAAACGCGCTGAGCCGATTAAATGAAATGTTGTTGCAATTGTTTGAGGAAGCGATACTTTTAGCGGATGAATCAAGCGACCCACAACCGATCAATCGTCGTTTTCAGGTCCAGCGCGGCTATCTGGAAGTGACCCGGCCCAATGTCTTTCTGCGCTACCCGTTCGCATTGCTGGAAGTCTTCCTGATCCTGCAACAGCATCCAGAAATCAAGGGCATCCGCGCCGCCACCATTCGGCTGATCCGCGATCATCAGCCGTTGATCGATGACAAATTCCGCAACGACGTGCGGCCGCGCAGCCTGTTCATGGAAATCCTGCGCCAACCTTATGGCGTGACCCGCCAGTTACGTCTGATGAACGCCTACGGAGTGTTGCCAGCCTATCTGCCCGAATTTGGCCAGATTATTGGGCGAATGCAATACGATCTATTCCACGCTTACACGGTGGACCAGCATATTCTGTTCGTCGTGCGCAATCTACGGCGATTTTTCCTGCCCCAATATGCCGAGCAACTACCGCATTGCAGCGCGATCATGATGCGGTTACCCAAGCCGGAACTGTTGTATATCGCCGGTCTTTACCACGATATCGCCAAGGGGCGCGGCGGCGATCATTCCGTACTGGGCGCTGAAGACGCCGCGCGCTTTTGTCGTCAGCATGGACTCAGCAGCTTCGATACTCGTCTGATCGCCTGGCTCGTGCGTCACCACTTGACCTTGTCGATGACTGCACAGAAACAGGACATCCACGATCCGGATGTAATCCATGCTTTCGCCCGGCAGATGGGCGATCAAATGCATTTGGACTATCTGTATTTGCTGACAGTCGCCGATATTCGCGGCACCAATCCCAACCTGTGGAACACTTGGCGCGCTTCGTTGCTCTGGCAGTTATACGAAGCGACGCGCCGGGCCTTGCGGCGGGGTTTGGATAATCCGATTGATAAGGAAGAGCGCATCCGCGAGGCGCAGGATCAGGCGCGACAACGGTTGCATTTGACCAAAACTGACGAGGAGCAAATGAACTGGCTCTGGGAAGGGTTTGGCGATGACTACTTCCTGCGTCATTCCGCCGACGAGCTGGTTTGGCACACCCGGGCGATTCTGAAGCGCGGTCATCGAGAACGACCCTTGGTGATGGCGCGCGACGACCCAGGTCGGGGCGGCACCGAAATCTTCATTTACACCCGTGACCAGGACAATCTGTTTGCGCTGATCACTGCCGCTCTTGATCAGTTGGGGCTGACGATTTTCGATGCGCGGATCATCACCGGCCATAGCGGCTATACACTGGACAGCTTCACCGTACTGGAGGACACCGGTCTGCCGATTCAGGATCGCAGCCGCATTAAGGAAATCGTCAATACGCTGCTGCATTACCTCCAGCACGCCGATGCGCCGCTACCCATGCCCGCACGACATATTTCGCGCATTCAAAAGGCCTTCCAAATACCCACCGAAGTCTCGTTTAGCGAAAACACCGCCAGTGGCCGGACAATGGTAGAGCTGGTTTCCTGGGATCGCCCTGGGTTACTGTGCCGGGTTGGACAAGCTTTCATGGCCTGTGGCGTACAGTTGCATAACGCTAAAATCGTGACGATCGGCGCTCGGGTTGAGGACGTGTTCTTTGTCACTGACCGTGAGAATCGTCCGTTGAACGACCCAGAAAAGTACGCTGCCTTGCGCGCGGCGCTGATTGCGCGACTGGATTCGACTGAAGAGGGTTGAAACCCATCGATCGATGAAAAAAAACCGGCCTCCCGCCTCAATCGCTCACTTTCAACGGATTAAAGTCGGTTTCGGTGTCGTACACATCCACGCTCTCATGTCGCTTGAGAACATCCACCACCCAATAGGTCAATGGCGTAGCGGCAATTTCATAAGCGCACTTGACCAGCCATTGCACGCCAATGGCAGTCATCAGCGTTTCTTGCGGCAAAATACCGGCGAACGCTATCGCGATAAATACGCTGGAGTCCAGTAATTGCCCCACCAAGGTCGATCCGATCGTGCGTGTCCACAACCAACGCCCCTGAGTGAGAATTTTCATGCGCGCCAGCACATAGGAGTTGACGAATTCTCCGACCAGATAGGCCAGAAACGAAGCCAGCAGTAAGCGCGGCGCGTGGCCGAGAATGCGCTCAAAAGCCGCTTGACCCTCCCAGAACCCGGCGGGCGGCAGAATCTGCGCCAGGGCGATGGCCAGCACTGCCAACAGATTGCACACAAAGCCCAGCCAAATCGCCTGTCGCGCGCGGTGGTATCCGTACACTTCGGTTAACACATCGCCCAGAATGTAGCTGACTGGAAAAATGATGACCCCAGCCGGCATGATCCAGGAGCCAATTTCAATCAACTTGACCGCAATAATATTCGCCACCAGCAGACTGGTGACGAAGCCGGCGACCACCAGGACAAACGCGGTGGAATGGCCCGATGACGGCGCAGGTGAATCAGAGACCATTGACTGGATCCCTCACTGTTTTCTTAAAGATTTGGTTTTGCTTTCACGCCAACTGCGCGCGCACCCATTCCGGGGCCGAGCGTAACGCAGCGTCGAGTTGTGTCGGATCCGTTCCTCCCGCCTGGGCTAAATCAGGCCGTCCGCCGCCCTTGCCGCCGACCTGACGCGCCACCATGTTCACCAGATCGCCGGCCTTGATTCGCGCTGTTTCTCCCGGCGTCACGCCCGCCACCAGGCGCACCTTGTCGTCCTCGACAGTCGCCAACACGATTGCCGCCGCCTTGAGTTGCTCTTTGCAACGGTCTACCGCTTCACGCAGGGTCTTGGCGTCCACGCCGTCCAGGCGAGCCGCCAGCACTTTGATGCCGTCCACGTCCACCGTCTGACTGAGCAAATCCGCCCCCTGACCGCTGGCCAGTCGGCCTTTGAGTTGCTCGATCTCCTTTTCCAACTGGCGCGTGCGCTCCACCAGTTGCCGCACCTTGTCCGGGAAGTTATCACGGTCGCCCTTGACGAGATGCGCCGCTTGGCGGGCGCGATCCTGCAAGGACGCAATGTAATCCAGCGCGCGCTCGCCAGTAACGGCTTCGATGCGCCGCACGCCTGCTGCGACGCCGCTTTCGGCAATGATTTTGAACAAGCCAATGTCGCCGACGCGATGGACGTGAGTGCCACCACACAACTCAGTGGAGAAATCGCCCATTTTGAGCACGCGCACCCGGTCGCCGTACTTCTCGCCGAACAGCGCCATGGCGCCGGCGGCGATCGCCTCCTCCGGAGCCATGATCGTGGTTTCCACCGCGACGTTGCCGCGAATTTGCGCGTTGACTAGCCGCTCAATGGTCTCCAGTTGTTCCGGAGTGACCGGTTCAAAATGCGCGAAGTCGAAGCGCAAGCGTTGCGGATCGACCAATGAGCCTTTCTGCGTCACATGGGCGCCCAGGACTTGGCGTAAGGCCGCGTGCATGAGGTGGGTCGCCGAATGATGCAAAGCAGTGGCCTGACGCTGTGCAATGTCAACCTGAGCCAGCACTTGCGCGTTGCGCCTTAACTGACCCTGCTGCATGACGCCGAGGTGAGTAAATACGCCTTCACCCTGTTTCTGGGTATCGCGCACCGCGAACTCCACGCCATCCGCGCGCAGCCAGCCGCGATCGCCCACCTGGCCGCCGGATTCCGCATAGAACGGCGTGTGATCCAACACCACCAGACCTTCCTCGCCCGCATTGAGCGCCTCGACCGCCTGTCCGGCGCGGAACAAGGCGACAATGCAGGCCTCTTCCTCCAGCCGATCATAGCCGTGGAACTCGGTGTAGCCTTCAACGCCGAGATCAGCCGCCTGACGCAAGCCAAACTGGCTATGGGCGCGGGCGCGTTCCCGTTGCGCAGCCATCGCGCATTCAAAGCCGTCCATATCCAGTTGCAAACCCCGTTCACGGGCAATGTCGGCCGTGAGATCCACTGGAAAGCCATAGGTGTCGTACAGCTTGAACACCGCGTCGCCGGGAATGATTGTCCCGGACAGATCAGCGATGCTTTCCTCCAGCAGCTTCATGCCATGCGCCAAGGTTTCGGCGAAACGCTCCTCTTCCTGGCGAATGACCCGCGTGGTCTGTTCCGCAGCAGCCGGCAGCTCCGGATAGGCTGCGCCCATTTCCTCAACCAGCGGCGCAACCAGAGTGTGGAAGAAGTGACCTTCAGCGCCCAACTTGTAGCCGTGGCGAATCGCCCGACGCATGATCCGTCGTAGCACATAACCACGCCCTTCATTGGACGGCAACACACCATCCGTAATTAAAAATGCCGTGGCGCGGATATGGTCAGCAATCACCTTGAGTGAACTGGACGTCAAATCCCGCGCGCCGGTGGCCTGCGCGGCGGCCTGAATCAAATGCTGGAACAGGTCAATTTCGTAATTGCTGTGGACGCCCTGCATCACAGCCGCCAACCGCTCCAGCCCCATGCCGGTGTCGACCGAGGGCTTTGGCAAAGGCGTCAGGATGCCATCCGCACTGCGGTCAAATTGCATGAACACCAGGTTCCAGATTTCAATGTAGCGGTCGCCATCCTCAT
>JAGRHK010000007.1 GCA_020444985.1 Candidatus Competibacteraceae bacterium | reverse complement strand
ACTGGCGACGCTGATGCGCCGACAGTTGTTGCCGGAATACCTTCATCGGGTCGCCACTCTGGCTCTGGTGCTCAGCGTCTTCGCTTTTTCCAACGCACTCGCCGCCGAATCCGGCCTGTTGGCGGTGACCGTCATGGGCATGCGGCTGGCTAACACGCCCGACCTGCTTATCGAGGATATTCTGGATTTCAAGGAAACTCTGACCCTGCTCCTGATCTCGGTGCTGTTCATCGTACTGGCGGCGCGCATCGATCTGAATGCCCTTGCGGGAGTGGGGTGGAGCGCCGTGGGCGTACTACTGGTTATCCTGTTCATCGCCCGACCCATCGCGGTCTGGCTGGCGGGCATTGGTTCCAGCCTGAACTGGCGGCAAAAAGCGGTGCTGGCCTGGATCGCCCCACGCGGCATCGTCGCCGCTGCGGTCTCCGCGCTGTTCGCCCTGCAACTGGAACGCCTGGGTCATGCCGAAGCCCGCGTATTGGCGGCGCTCACCTTTTTGGTGATTCTGGTCACCGTGATTCTGCAAAGCCTGACCGCCCGCATCGTCGTGCGCACATTGGGCGTGGCCGCACCGCCCCCGCATGGGGTGCTGATCGCAGGCAGCAATCCAGTCTCGCGCGCCATGGCGCGGGCGCTGCATCAACGTGAAATTCCGGTGATTCTGGCCGATCCGGTCTGGCAAAACCTCCGTGCGCCCCGCATGGAGGGGATACCGGTTTATCACGGAAATATATTGTCTGAACATGCCGATACCTATCTGAATCTGGACAGCATCGGCACGTTGTTAGCCATGTCGGTATGGATGGAGCGCAACACGCTGGTCAGCCTGTATTATCGGCCGCTGTTCGGCGCGGATCATATCTACAGCCTGCGTCTGGACGAGGAGCGGGACAGCATCCATCGCAATCAAGTCGTGCTGTCCTATCGCACCGCTCGTTTATTCGGTGAACACGTCACCTACGCTCGCATTCATGATCGGCTGATGCAGGGTCACGCGATTCGCGCGACGCCATTGACGGCCAGTTTTGACCTCGCCGCCTTTCGCGATAAATGGGGCGAGGAAGCGATTCCCTTGTTTGCACTCGATCCCAAGGGGGTGTTGCGCGTGTTTTCGACTCGGGAGACCCCAAATTTGAATGCCGGCTGGATGCTGATTAGTCTGTTGCCGCCAACCGAACCGACCAAAGAGGCGGAGAACGGTGCTTAGATGTTTTGCGAAATCCGACGTAACCGGCTATGCGCCAACCGCCGATTAAGCGTGGAGTCGGGTCTCGATCAACACTTCCGACTGCAAGGTCCGATGCACGGGACAACGGTCGGCGATTTCCAGCAAACGGGTGCGCATCGCTGCATCCAATGCGCCTTCCACTTCGATTTCCCGTTCGATGCGATCTATCTGGCCTTGCTGAGTCGCGCAATTCGCGCAATCCTGGGCGTGGATCTTGGTGTGACGTAGAGTGACCGTGACCCGCTCCAGTGGCCATTTTTGGCGTTCGGCATACATACGCAAGGTCATCGACGTGCAGGCGCCCAATCCCGCCAATAACAGATCATAGGGACCCGGCCCGCTATCGTTACCGCCAAATTTTTCCGGTTCGTCGGCATAACCCACATGCCGACCTTCATAAGAAATCCATTGCGTGTAACGCCCCACGCCGGTCTCAATCACCCGCACCGCACCCGCTGGCGCCGGACGCAAGTGTGGCTCGTGCGGTTCACGCGATTCATGTGATTCATGCGGTTCGCTCAGATCGAGATAGCGCTCTGCCCAGGCGGAAATGACATCGGCCACATAATGGGCATCCGCACGCCGCGTCAGTAAATGATCGGCATCATCCAGGGAAATGAAACTCTTGGGATGCTTGGCTGCCACGAAGATTCGGGTGGCGTTGTCGATGCTGACGATCTCATCCCGTGGCGAGTGGCACACCAGCAAGGCCGTACGCATCCGCGCGATATCTTCTTCGAGCCGATGTTCCTGGAGATCGTCGAGAAAAGCTTGGCTGATGGTGAAATGCCGACCAGCAATTTCCACTTCGGCTGATCCTTTGGCCTCAATCTCGGCGGATGCTTGGCTGAGGCGTCGGCGAACCGGAGCCAAATCGGCTGGCGCACCAATGGTCGCCACCGCTTTCACCTCCGGTATCCGCGAAGCTCCGGCCAGAGCCGCACTCCCCCCCAAACTATGGCCGACTAGGATGCTTGGCGCTGCATGTGTGGCGCGTAACCAATCAGCGGCCGCGACTAAATCGTCGATGTTGGAGGAAAAACCGGTGTTCGCGAACTCGCCTTCACTACCCCCCAGTCCGGTAAAGTCAAAACGCAACACCGCCACGCCATGACGGGTCAAGCCATCAGCAATGCGTGCGGCGGCCAGACTTTCTTTCGTACACGTAAAACAGTGCGCGAAAATGGCAAAAGCGCGTGGTGGACCAACAGGCCGATCCAGCCGCGCAGCCAGATGGCTTTGGCCGTCCGCCCCCACGAAAGTCACTCGGTCAAATGCAGCTGCGGACATGAGGCAAACTCCCGGTTGGTATTTGCCTCAGCATAACGCGGGATGGGTATCGCGTCATGCAGAATTGAAAGACTCTGCTTTCCAGAAAGAAAGTGGTTTTTTTCAACTCAATTTTTCAGCAGAGGCTACACAACAGATTGCGCAGCCTCCGTGAAATATTCAGTAAAATCTTTGGTCGCAATCTTTAGTGATGTCCGTCCATGTGCCCACTGAGCAATTGCTGCACGATATCGCCATATTGGGTCGCGACCATCTCGTCAACGCAGCTTTCTTGCGTAACCGTTCCCGTAAAGGTTTGGGCAGTCAGGTCATAAGTACCGACAGCCGTGCGCGTACAGGTCATTTGGCTTTCGTCGGTTCCTCTCGTACGCGTTATGTCAGTGACAGTGCTCATATCCAAGGCATACACCGTGCTGTCGCTGCTATCCTGAACCAAGGTGCCTGTCGTGGTGATGGAACCGTCCTGAGTCGAATCCCGCTCAATACAACTGCTGTAGCTCATCGTGCTTTCCAATACACCCGTTGTCGGATCATAGGAACCACTAATAGCGCGCGTGCCACCCCCCTGGCAGGTCGCGCTTTCATCAATGCTGACTGCTGTGGTGGAAATGGTGGCCGTCGTCGCTGTGCTTGTGCCGTCTCCAGGACCGTGACCACCACGAGCCTGCACTCCCACACACGTCATTAACCCCATCGTGATCAATACCGGAACATAACGCGCTTTCATGTCGAATCACTCCATATCGTAAATTTCAATTGACCTCATGTTAGGGAGAACATTGGCGTTGACAGCGTCGCGGTCAGACGCAAGGCGACCATGTATTTGCAACTCACCTCATGAGGCCTGGCGATCGCGAGGGAAATTATCCCACGCGGAATTTATCTTACGTGGGACAATTTCCCACGTCAAGAAAATGTAGGATAATAGTTTGCATTCCATTCGTTTCGAGCGACCCGCATTGTGACGCCACTAACTCCGCCTTCCACACTCGCTGCCGCGCTGACGCGCATCTTGAAACCCATCGTGCGTTTAGCTTTAGCGCATGGCATTACCTACCCGGCTTTTGCGGAACTGCTGAAAATGCTGTTCGTCGATGTGGCCCGCCACCATTTCTCCCTGCCTGAAACAATACCCAGCGACAGCCGTCTCCATCTCCTGACCGGTATCCATCGTAAGGAATTGAAACGCTTACGCGGGATTCCGTCGGATCCAGCAGGGACGGGGCAGACACCCGAATCAGTATCCCTTGGCGCGCAACTGGTGGGTCTCTGGATCGCTAAAGCGCCTTACCTCGATCCACAGGGCCGTCCGCGTCCGCTGCCGCGCTTGGCGAGCGCGAGCGCTGGCGCCTCCTTCGAATCGCTGGTGGCCAGCGTCAGCAAAGATATCCGTTCCCGTGTCGTGCTCGACGAATGGCTGCGCCTGGGAATCGCCACTTTGAATGAACGCGACGAGGTGGTGCTCAGCACGGGTAGCTTCGTGCCACGCGCTGGTTTCGACGAGATTGTTTTTTACTTTGGCCACAATCTGCATGATCATGCCGCTGCCTCCGTGCATAACCTGCTTGGCGAAACCCCTCCCCTGCTGGAGCGCAGCGTGCATTACGACGCCTTATCGCCAGAAAGCATCTCAGAACTGGAAGCGTTGACGAAACGACTTAGCGTAGAATCGCTGCAACAGGTCAATAGCAAGGCGATTGCGCTGGAAGAACGCGATGCCGTAAACGGGCAAAACCGACAACGCTTCACCTACGGCATTTATTTTTATAGCGAACCGACACCGCTAGAGGGAAAAGAGCCATCATGATCCGTCATCAGTGGTTTCGACCCGCAGTCCATCTTCTCTGTCTCACAACCGCCATATGGCTGCTGATACTGGGAAGTAGTGTCGGGCCAACCATCGCGCAGGCCGCGCGACTCGCTTGCGTTGAATCGATACCGCCGAGCGGCGATTGGAATGACCGTGGAATCGAGGGGAACGACAAGCTCACTCAAGACGGCGGCGGTAGCGCCGGTAGAATGCCGGGTGGCAGCGGCGGTACGGGTAAGCAACCCGGCGGTGCCGGCGGCACCGGTATTATTGGAACCATCACGGCTTTCAGCAGTGTCTGCGTGAATGGTTTGAAAATTGATTTCGACGCCAATACGATCTTGAGACACAACGGTGTCCGTGTCCACTTACGTAACTTAGCGCTCGGCCAGATCGTTGCTATCGCTGCCGATGGCCCCGAATCGCAACTGGAAGCACGGCATATTCTCATTCTTGACGCACTCCAAGGCCCGGTGACCCGCCTTGATCCGCGCCACGGAATGCTTTATGTCATGGATCAACCCGTCATCATCAGTGACGCTACACGTCCAAATGGTCCGATCACCCTTGGCGCACTCCAATTAAACCACTTGGTGCGCGTCTCCGGTTTTCGTGATGCAAGCGGCGTCATCCATGCGAGCCGCCTTGAACCGGTCTCCTATCTTAAGGAACACAGTGCTGTCGGCACGCTACAGCAAACGGCGTCCGGCTCCTGGAATCTTTCGGGCATACCGCTGCAAGTGGCGGAGCACTCTTTATCTGCGGAGGTGGGCGAAAAGGCGTTGGTACGAGGTCGATGGGATGGCAAGCGATTCGTGGTGCGCGAAATTGAAATCGATGCGCTGCCATCGTTGTTGGAAGACGATGCGCGGATTATTGCCGAAGGCTTGGTACTGGAACATCAAGCCCCCTCCACGTTGCGTATTTCGAATTTTGCTGTCGAACTCACTCCGCAAACCCAAATTGCCGATACCAAGGCGAATCGCTTGCTGACCAAGGGTCAGACCATCCTCGTTTTCGGTCATCTTGCGGGGAAAAATCGCATCGTTGCTGACACGATCAAAGGATCAGGCGGCGCTAAATCACGCGGCTTGTCTCCTTCTAATCGGCGCGCCATGCGTTCCACCCGTCGGAATGTTGGCCCACCGGACAGCTTACCCGGTATATCTGACGTACCCAATGTACCTGGCGTCCCAGATGACCAAGAGCAAACGGCGTCACCCGACCATGCAACGCCGGCGGGTGGCAAAAAGAACCCGGCAGCAGCGGGAAGTCAGGGGCCAATTGGAGGGTTTGGAGGCGGCAGCCGACAGGGAGGACGAGGAGGTGGCGCTGCGCGAGGACATTAGACTTCTTGCAAAATACCAACAACCCTTCCCAACATGAGCACGCAACAAACCTCTGCCGAGTTGCTACGCGGTGTCTTCCTATTGTTAGCTGGCCTGTTTCTGCTCGCCGGCATGGATGCCGCGACCAAGATCCTCACGGTTCACTACGAAGCACCGCTGGTGGTGGCGATGCGCTACATCGTGCATTGCCTGCTGATGATCGTGTTCCTGGCGCCAACCCAAGGTCGAAAACTGATCCAGACTCGACGCACCGGCTTGGTCCTGATCCGTGCAGCAGCGCTGGCCGTCACCTCGATTTTCATCGGCTTGGCGCTGCATCGCATGCCGGTCGCCGAAACTACCAGCATCACTTTCCTCGCACCTCTGCTCGTAGTGCTGCTCGCACGCCCAATCTTGGGCGAACACATTGGCATCCTGCGATGGGCAGCGGCCATAACCGGTTTCTGCGGCGTCTTGCTGATCGTGCGTCCTGGCAGCGGACTTGATCCGGGAGGGATGGTCTTCGCACTCTGCGCGGTGGGTGGACTCGTCGTCTACTTCCTACTGTCACGGGCGCTGGCTCATACGGAGCAGACACTCAGCTTGCTGTTTTATACCGCTCTGGTCGGAGCCATCGGCTGCGGTGCTTTTCTACCCTGGAGCTGGGGAGGACCGGTGCCGACAAGATGGGAACTGCTGCTTTTTCTGCTCATCGGCACCGCCAGTGCCTTGGGGCATTTCCTACTCACCGCCGCCTATCGGCACGCGCCCGCCTCGCTGTTGGCACCCATGAGCTATCTGCAACTGCTATGGGCGGGATTGCTCGGCTGGCTCGTATTCGGCCATGTACCGGATCATTTGAGTGTTCTGGGTATGGTTGTGATTACCGTCTCGGGCGGGATCAGCGCACTTAAACTTCATCATCCGAAAAGCAAGCACTGACTTTCCGTTTTATTCCTACAGATCACTCGCAGCCCACTTTCGCACAGCCTCCACAAATAACCGCAATGCAGCAGGCGGGTGCCGATTGGCTGGGTAATAAAGACTCAATCCTGGAAACGAGGGACTCCATTCTGGCAACAGGCGTACCAACCGCCCCGCTTCCAAATGCTCGCTGATATAGCTCATCGGCAACCACGCGATGCCGATACCAGCAAGCGCCGCTTCCACCGCAAGATTCAAACTGCCGAGCGTGAGTGGCCCATCGACATGGACATGCGCGTTCCTTCCGCGCTGAACCAGCTCCCATTCCAGGAGTGCTCCGCCCTCAAAACGCACGCGGATGCAACGATGCTGTGTCAGCTCATGTGGCTCTTTGGGAATACCCTGTCGCTGTAGATATTCGGGAGAGGCGACCACGGCAAGCACCATATCGGGCTGGAATCGCACGGCGATCATGTCTTGTGGCACATCTTCATACAGGCGAATACCGGCATCGAAACCCTGCGCCACAATGTCGAGATAACGTGCATCCACCACAAACTCGACACGAATATCAGGGTAGCGCTCCATAAACTCCGGCAACACATGACGGATCAGCGGCAGCGCCGCCGCTTCTGAAGTGCTGATCTTGATCGTCCCCGTAGGCCGATTACGCGCCGAAGCCACCTCATTGATAGCATCCTCCAGATTGGCCATGGCAGGACGCACACGACCTAAAAGCTGCTCTCCCGCTTCGGTCAAGGCTACTGAACGTGTGGTGCGATTGAATAAACGCACGGACAACTTCGCTTCAAGACTTCGCATCGCATGACTCAGCGCCGATGGCGAGATACCGAGCACACCGGCGGCGGCGCGAAAGCTTTGCCGCTCAGCAATGGTGAGAAACGCAGTGAGTTCCGAAAGACCGACTGGTGATGACATTGATGAAATATTCTCAATAAGTTATGCAATAAATACCCAGTTGTTAAGTGTAATACAGCAATCTAGACTGTGATATTGAAAATCGTTCGGCTTATGTGGCAATTTTTCTTAATCCCTCATCTCCTCCTATTGAAAAACAGGAGTCAGCGGGATTTTGCATGAGCGATGAAACTAAAACCCCTCTAACGCCCCTTTACTAAAAAAGGGGAATTAAATAATCACAATTTCCCATACACCAGGAGAATATTCATGCAGACTCTTATCCTTAACAACGGCGTTGAAATGCCCATCTTTGGATTTGGCGTTTATCAAATTGCCGATCTGAAAGAATGTGAGCGCAGCGTGTCGCAGGCTTTAGAGACGGGTTATCGTCTTCTCGATACCGCCGCTGCCTACATGAATGAAGAAGCCGTCGGCAGGGCCATTAAAAACAGCGGTATCGCACGCGAGGATATTTTTGTAACCACCAAATTGTGGATACAAGATGCTGGGTATAACAGCGCCAAACAAGCTTTTGAGAAATCACTGTCAAAACTGGGACTGGATTATCTCGATCTGTATTTGATTCACCAACCTTACGGAGATGTTTATGGTGCTTGGCGCGCCATGGAGGAATTGTGTCGGGAAGGCCGAATTCGCGCCATAGGTATCAGCAACTTCCAACCCGACCGTGTTATGGATTTCATCGTACACCATGAAATGATCCCAGCCGTCAACCAGATCGAAACCCACCCCTTCTGCCAGCAGATTGAAACCAGCCAATTCCTACAGGATAACCAAGTTCAGGTGCAATCCTGGGGGCCATTTGCCGAAGGTAAAAATGGTATTTTCCAGAATGCGTTACTGCGCTCTATCGGCGAAAAACATGGCAAGAGTATCGCTCAGGTCATATTACGTTGGCTCATTCAGCGCAATATTGCGGTGATCCCCAAATCTGTGAACAAAGAACGCATTGTCGAAAACTTCCAGGTTTTTGATTTTGAACTGAGCGCTGAAGAAATGGAAAGCATCAAGACTCTGGATCAAAATACCAGCAGCTTTCTCGATCACCGCGATCCTGCCACTGTCAAATGGCTGAGCAATGCCAAAATAAAAAGCTGAGTCTTTCGTAATGGTGCAGATCCCCTCTTCAGCATAAGAGGGGATTAGTGATGTCCCGAAAGGTCGATCCGCAATGAAATTAATGAAATATTCTCAATAATCTATGCAATAAACGCCTAGTTGTTAAGTGTAATACAGCAATCTAGACTGCGATACCGAAGATCATTCATCTTGGTTGAGGAGAAAATTGATGAAAACGCGCACACTTGGAACGAGTGGACTGGAAGTTTCTGCCATCGGCTTTGGCTGCATGGGCCTCGACTTCGGCTATGCCACCAAAGTCAGCCATGCCGAAGGGGTCAGCCTGATCCGCGCCGCAGCGGATCGTGGTATCACCTTTTTCGATACCGCCGAAATGTATGGCCCCTACACCAATGAAAAAATGGTCGGCGAGGCACTGCGCCCGATCCGCGATCAGGTCGTGATCGCCACCAAGTTCGGCTTCAATATCGTCGATGGCCAATCACAAGGGATGAACAGCCGTCCCGAGCAAATCAAGAAAGTGGCGGACGGTTCCCTCCAACGCCTCGGCATCGATGTCATCGACCTTTTCTATCAGCACCGCGTCGATACCGCTGTCCCCATCGAAGACGTGGCAGGCGCAGTGAAAGATCTGATCGCAGCGGGCAAAGTGCGCCACTTCGGCTTGTCGGAACCCGGAGAGGAAATCGTGCGCCGTGCGCATGCCGTGCAGCCGATCACGGCGCTGCAAAACGAGTATTCGTTGTGGACGCGGGGGCCGGAAACGAATGGCATCCTCGCCACTTGCGAAGAACTGGGCATCGGCTTGGTGCCCTATAGCCCGCTTGGTAAGGGTTTTTTGACCGGCGCCATGAGCAAAGATACGCCACTGGGTGAAGGCGATTTCCGCAAGCTGCTGCCCCGCTTTACCCCCGAAGCGATGGAGAAGAATCAGGCGCTGATCGAGCTGCTGCGCCGCATCGCCGAGGAGAAGAAAGCAACACCGGCACAAATCGCATTGGCATGGCTACTGGCGCAGAAACCTTGGATCGTGCCGATTCCTGGTACGACCAAGCTGCATCGCTTGGAAGAGAATATCGCCGCTGCCGAAGTGGTACTGACTTCTGCCGATCTTAGCGCCATTGCCGAAGCCCTCGCCGCCATCGACATCGAAGGCGAGCGTTATCCGGCACACCTGATGGCAACCACCGGCCGATGAACGAGCATATTGCGGCCGCATGTCCAATAATTCCACGGCAGCTCACTAATCACATCGCAATATATTAGAGGAGTACATCATGTCGAACCCTATCAAGACCACCGGATATGCCGCCGCATCAGCCACTTCCCCACTAGCGCCGTTTCATTTCGAGCGTCGCGCCTTGCGGCCCAACGACATCGCCATGGAAATCATTTATTGCGGCGTCTGTCATTCCGATCTGCATTGGTCGCATAACGATTGGGGCTGGACGATCTTTCCAGCGGTGCCGGGCCACGAAATCGTCGGACGAGTGATCGAAGTTGGCCCGGAAGTGACGCGCTATCAGGTCGGCGATCATGTCGCTGTCGGCTGCATGGTCGATAGTTGCCAACATTGCGACCAGTGCAAGCAAGGCGAAGAGCAGCTTTGCCGAGAAGGCAACACCGGCACTTATGGCGGCTTCGACCGCTTCACCAAGGAATATACGCTCGGCGGTTATTCCAAGCATCTGGTCGTTCGCGAGGAGTTCGCGTTGCGGATACCCGAGGGCATCGACCTCGCACGTACCGCACCATTGCTCTGTGCCGGGATCACCACCTATTCACCGCTGCGTACCTGGAATGTCGGTCCGGGCAGTCGCGTTGGCGTGATCGGACTGGGCGGCTTGGGCCATATGGCGGTCAAGCTGGCCTCCGGCATGGGCGCGCAGGTCACCGTGCTGAGCCGCACTGCCGACAAAATGGCGGATGTAGTTGCGCTGGGCGCTGATGCGCTGCTGGTTTCGACGGATGCAGAAGCGATGGCGAAGGCCGTTGATAGCTTCGATCTCATCATCGACACGGTTCCGGTCAAGCACGACCTCAATCCCTACATGCCGCTACTGGACATCGATGGCACGCTGGTCATCGTGGGGCAGATCGGCCCGCTTGCAGAACCGAGCACGGTTCCGCTGATACTGGGTCGCCGCCGGATTGCGGGATCGCCCATCGGCGGCATCGCCGAGACTCAGGAAATGCTCGATTTCTGCGCGAAGAAAAACATCCTGCCGGACGTCGAAATGATTCGTATGGATCAGATCAACGAAGCCTTTGCCCGGATGGAAAAATCCGATGTGCGCTATCGCTTCGTGATCAATATGGCCTCGCTGGACGTACCCGTCGCTGTTTGATTATCGCCTCTCCCCTTTTGCTAAAGGGAGACTGAAATCCAATATTTCGAGGTGGCCTCCTAGAAAGGTGGCCACCCTAAACACTTTTGGAGAATACGCATGCAAAAACGAAAGCTGGGAAATGGTGGTCTTGAAGTGTCGGCCCTTGGGTTGGGCTGCATGGGCTTGAGCCAAGCTTATGGCGCCCCCGTAGACAAGACCACCGGCATCGCGCTGATTCGCGGCGCTTACGAACGCGGCGTCACTTTTTTCGATACGGCTGAGGTGTATGGCCCCTTCAAGAATGAGGAGTTGGTCGGCGAAGCGCTTGCACCCATTCGCGACGCGGTAGTGATTGCCACCAAGTTTGGCTTCGACATCGATCCCCAAACCGGTGAGCGTCGAGCGGGTTTGGTCAATAGCCGACCAGAGCATATTCGCGAAGTCTGTGATGCCTCACTCAAACGCTTGCGGATCGAAACCATCGACTTGTTCTATCAGCACCGCGTTGATCCTGCGGTGCCGATTGAAGATGTGGCAGGTGCGGTGCAAGAGCTGATTGCTCAGGGCAAGGTCAAGCATTTTGGCCTATCCGAAGCGGGCGTACAGACGATCCGCCGCGCTCATGCCGTGCAACCGGTCGCCGCCTTGCAGAGTGAGTTTTCGCTGTGGTACCGCAACCCGAAGACGGAACTCTTGCCGACACTCGAAGAACTCGGCATAGGCTTTGTGCCGTTCAGTCCGTTGGGCGCAGGTTTTCTCACCGGCAAGATCGATGTATCCACGACATTCGACAGTACCGATTTTCGATCCACAGTTCCGCGTTTCGCACCCGAAGTACGCGAAGCGAATCTAGCATTGGTGGCATTGCTGCACGACGCTGCCCAGCAGAAATCAGCCACCCCCGCACAAATCGCGCTCGCATGGTTGCTTGCCCAAAAGCCGTGGATTGTGCCAATTCCTGGCACGACAAAACTGCATCGATTGGAAGAAAACCTGGGTGCACTGAACGTTGAATTGCGTGCTGATGAGCTGCGATCCCTGGATGAGGCTGCCGCGAAACTCCCTCTGGAGGGCGAGCGCTTGCCTCCGATGGTGTTGAAGATGAGCGGCCTGTGACGGGTACTCTCTGAAGCCTAGCTCGATTAGTCCCGGCATCATCGTGACGCCGCTGGCGTTGCACGAGTTGAACTCGGAAATCGGCGACATGTACCGTGCGATGATGGACGCATCACCCGCCAAGCGGATGGCCTCCCCAGACGAGATCGCCATCGCCGCGTCTTTCCTGCTCGGCCCGGATGCGGGCTTCGTGACCGGCAGCGATCTGCTGATTGATGGCGGCGTAATTGCCGCGATGAAGACCGGCCACTTACCCACTCCAGATTGAATGACTGATGCGCAATATTCTTATTTTGGGAGCCGACGGCCAGATCGCACGGGTAGCCACTACCCTATTTCTCGAACGATCCGATACCCAACTCACTCTTTATTTACGCAAGGCCAATCGCCTGAAATTGACCGCTTCCGACCGCATTCGAATCATTGAGGGCGATGTGTGCGATACCGATGCCTTGGAAGCGGCGATGGCCGGTCAGGATGTCGTTTACGCCAACCTGGCGGGCCAACTCGAACAACAGGCACACGCCATCGTGCAGGCGATGCACAAGACCGGGCTTAAACGTCTCCTCTTCGTCAGTTCTATGGGAATCTATGATGAAGTGCCAGGTGAGCGGCACGGCAGCATTCTGGACCCTTACCGCAAATCGGCTAAGATCATTGAGGATTCGGATCGGGACTACACGGTGATTCGCCCCGCTTGGCTCGATGATCGCGACGAAATCGCCTACGGCATCACCCACAAAGGCGAAGCGTTTTTGAATAAGGATGCTACCGTATCCCGCAAGAGTGTCGCCGATCTGATCGTCAAGCTTGCCATGACACCCAATCTACAGATCCGCAGCAGCTTGGGCATACACAAAGTCTGAGGCATTGGGGCCATGATCCTTCGGCCATCATGGCCTCAATATCCAACCGCGATCACCGGGAAGGCCGACCCCTTACATGCTTATCTTTGAAACGATCCTGCTGCTATTACTCGGCGCAGCCCTGCTCTCGATGCTGGCGCAGGCTATTCGCGTACCCTATCCGACGTTGCTGGCACTCGGCGGCGGCATCATTGCATTGCTACCAGGGATGCCGCGCCTCGATCTCTCTCCTGAACTGATCCTGGCGCTATTCGTCGCACCGATTCTCATCGATGCGGCACACGATGCCTCGCTACGCGATCTTAAACGGAGCTGGCGACCGATCTTGTCGCTCATCTTCGTGGCCGTTGGTCTGACCACGGTGGCGGTGGCGGTCACCGCTCGCTGGTTTCTGCCCGATATGCCCTGGGCAGCGGCAATAGCACTCGGCGCTCTGCTCGCGCCACCCGATTCCGTGGCTGCATTCGCGGTGATGCGGCAGGTCTCGCCACCCCATCGCATCCGCACCGTGCTGGAAGGCGAAAGTCTACTGAACGACGCCACCTCCCTGCTCATCTACAAGCTTGCTGTGCTCACGATAGCGACCGGTGGATTCAGTATTTCTGGAGCGATTCCGACTTTCTTCATCATGATTTTCGGCAGCGCGCTCATGGGTTGGGTGCTCGCACAGTGGGTGGTGCGGATCATTGCCCGCATCCACGATGCGCCCACCGCCACGATCCTCCAGTTCGTCATCACTTTCGGTGTCTGGTTGCTCGCCGAACATTTGGGACTATCGAGTGTGGTGACCATCGTGGTATTCGGCTTGACTGCCGCGCGTCGCACCACCATTTCGGAAACCGCACGGGTCCGTATCGTCTCATTCGCCACTTGGGATACCGTAATCTTCGTATTAAATGTGTTGGCCTTCACCCTGATCGGATTGCAGTTGGGTTCAATCCTCGAAGTGTTCAGCACAGAAAAATGGGGCGAATGGCTGCTCATCGCGACGGTCATTCTCGTGGTCGTGATCCTAGTGCGGCTGAGTTGGCTATTTCTGCACGTCCTCGCCGTACAGCTTGGCAATTTGGCGAACAAGGGCGATGCAGAACCTGGAGCATGCAAACGCGGCTTCATGACCGGACTTGTAATCGGCTGGTCGGGCATGCGTGGCATCGTGACGCTTGCGGCAGCGTTGGCATTACCCGAAGGCTTTCCCTATCGCAACTTCATCCTCGTAACCGCTTTTGTCGTGGTCTTGGGCACGCTGCTGATTCAGGGATTGACACTGCGTCCACTGCTGCTGTGGCTGAATTTTCCGCACGATACTCAGCTTGAAACCGAACTCGCGCTAGCACGCTCGTCCGCACTCAAGGCGGCAATCAATGAACTGAACCGCTCACACGATCCGGCGGCTGAACGGCTCAAATTGGAATATGGGGCAAAGCTTGCGTTCGCATTCGCTGGCGGTGATCCGCATGAATCGACGGATAGCCAACTACGCTGCCAGATCGTACCGCATGCACGGGCAGCGATTGCCGATCTGCGTCGCAGCGGACAGATTGGCGATGAAGCCTATCGTCAGGTCGAGCAAGAACTCGACTGGCTCGAACTCAGTTCCTAAAAGATTTATGGGGATTGACTCGGCTGTGGAGCGCGGCAATCGCTGGATCAAAGGGAGGAGTTCACTGCCTAGTCGGCAGTGAACGGTGGTCCACACAATCAATCGTTCACAATCATCCGCCACGTGGGCCAAACAACAACCAGAGAATCAGACCCAGCACGGGCAGTACGAGGATCAAAACGATCCATAAAGCCTTGCTGCCCGCACTGGCAGGACTGCCGACGATTTTGATGATGGCCCAGATATCCAATACCAAGATAATCAGACCCAGTACACTACTCACTTCAACATTCATTACTTTCCCCTTTGGATATAGCTGACATGGAACCCGCTAGCTATCCCACATCACATCGCAGTGCGCGGCTGCCGCCGCTGCCAGCAATTCGATGAGCGGTAACGCCCGGTGCGCTAGTGTGACGGGAACTTCAGGTTCGCTATCCTGATCATCCTCACGATCATCATTTTGCTTGACAGGCTCCGGGGCCGTTGTCGGCTGCGTAGCGATTGCTTTCTGTAGACGTTCCAGTGCGGCGGGTACCTCATCAGCCACCAGGGCGCCCGGTACAGTACCGCTATGACCCATCATCTTCAGCAGTTGAATCGCGATATCACCAAACATCAAAATATCGGCGTGTGCATCAGTGTGAAAAGTAACTAACATACTAACCTCCTATGGAAAATTTACGTGTTTATTCTAGCCCAAGCGGGTCGCTACAAAATCCGGTTGTTCGGCGTAGCCAGCCAGAAAAGTCTTGAGGCGATCCGGCGATGCAGGCACATCGAATTCAACCCCAAGCGCCGCATGATGTATACCAGTGGAAAGCACCAGAAGCGTATCCAAGCCGGCCTGCTGAGCGCCGGGTATGTCCGTCACCATCGAATCGCCGATAAACAACACCCGTTGCGCTCCTGCGTCCTGCAACCGCGCCCGACCCTGCGCGAATACCGCTGGATCAGGCTTGCCGAACCAGTGCACCGCCCCGCCGGCCTCGGCGAAACGCTGCGCCAGCATGCCCGCTCCAAACAGCGCTCGTCCGCCGAACACCAGATCCCGGTCAGGGTTGGCGCACAGCAGCGGTTTATCGAGCGCGGTCAACAGCGACGTCAGCCGCTCCGCCAGCTCAGCAGGCGCAAAACTGCCCGCCGCGATGATCAATGCGGCCTTTTCAAGTTGGGCCGTGAACCGGGCGGTGACAGCTTCAGGCCAGCCGCTCAGTTCGGGAAGATCCCCGACGACATAGATGGCGCCCTCGGCGAATGGACCGCGCGGATCGGTCAAAACGTCCATTGCTAACTGTCCCGAGGTGGTTGCGCCGGCGTAAAGGTCGCGGGAAATGCCAAGATGAGCGAGCAGGA
>JAGRHK010000079.1 GCA_020444985.1 Candidatus Competibacteraceae bacterium | reverse complement strand
CCATCCCGGTTGACCGCAAATGCCCGTTCCGGTTCCTCTTCGGCTTTATCGACTGCGGTATAGGCCGCCGCATTGATGACGATCTCCGCGCCGCTGCCGTCCAGGGCCTGATCCACGGCAGCGGCATCCGTAATGTCCAGTTCCGCCTGATCCCAGGCCAGCACGTTGTAACCCAGCGCCAGCGCGCGCCGGGTTAATTCCCAGCCCACTTGACCTTGTGCGCCAATGACAATGATTCGCATAAGCTTATCCCTCATAAACCGGCAAATCCTCAACCGCTTGCTCATCCAAGCGCCGATTTTGCTGATCCTTGCCTGACAACGAAACGTCGCGCAACGGCCAGTCAATGCCAATCCTCGGATCATCCCAGGCGATGCCGCGCTCTGATTGGGGATGGTAGTAATCTGTACATTTGTAGAAGAAGTCGGCTTCTTCCGACATCACGCAGAAACCGTGGGCAAAGCCAGGTGGAATGTACAATTGCCGGTGGTTCGCATCATCCAGCACGCAACCATACCAGCGCCCGAACGCAGGCGAATTCCGGCGAATGTCGACCGCCACGTCAAATACCGCGCCACGGGTCACCCAGACCAGTTTGCCTTGAGGCTGCACGAGTTGGTAATGCAAACCGCGCAACACGCCCCGTCGCGAACGGGAATGGTTATCCTGAACGAAAGACTCAGGCATGCCGGCATCCCGATAACGCGCTGCTTGCCAGGTCTCCATAAAAAAACCGCGTGCATCGCCAAACACCTTCGGCTCCAGCAACAGCACCCCCGGCAGGCCGGTTTCAATGATCTTCATGGCGCAGTCCCAGGTTGCAGCAGCTCCAGCAAATACTGGCCATAGCCGCTTTTGGCCAGCGGCGTCGCCAGTTGTGCAAGCTGCTCATCGTTGATGTGGCCCATACGCCAGGCAATTTCTTCGGGACAAGCGATCTTCAAACCCTGCCGTTGCTCAACCACCTGCATGAAGTTGGCCGCCGCCAGCAATGATTCATGGGTACCCGTATCCAGCCAGGCATAACCACGCCCCAGCAGCTCGACATTCAATGCGCCGCGCTCCAGATAAACCTTGTTGATATCGGTAATCTCCAGCTCGCCGCGTGCGGAAGGCCGGATATTTTTGGCGACATTCACCACTTCATTGTCGTAGAAATACAGTCCGGTTACCGCATAGTGCGACTTGGGCTGTTTGGGTTTTTCTTCGATATTCATGGCCCGGCCCTGGGCGTCAAAGCTGACGACGCCATAGCGTTCTGGATCACGCACATAGTAACCGAACACGGTCGCTCCATGCTCACGTGCAGTCGCACGGCGCAATACCGCAGACAGACCCTGACCATAGTAGATATTGTCGCCGAGAATCAGACAGGCTGGATCAGCGCCGATAAAGGACTCGCCGATCAGGAACGCCTGCGCCAACCCATCGGGGCTGGGTTGCGCAGCATATTGAAAATTGACCCCCCATTGTGCGCCATCGCCCAGCAGGGTTTGATAGGCTTCCTGATCGCGGGGCGTGGTAATAATCAATATGTCCCGGATCTCCGCCAGCATCAGGGTCGCGATCGGGTAGTAAATCATGGGCTTATCATAAACCGGCATGAGCTGCTTGCTGACCGAAACCGTCAGCGGATGCAGCCGGGTGCCCGAACCCCCGGCAAGAATGAGGCCTTTATAAGTCATGGTTTAGCGCACCGCAGATAGAGCAGGAAATTTGAGCGTCGAATTTTATCAATTTTACGGCCGGCTTGCAGGAAATCGCCTTAAAGCCGCCCGCCGCGCTTCAACTCTAGATACTGGTTGACCATGGCCGCCGGCAGGCGCTGGGGTGCGGTGTCCAGGACGATGCTTCCCAAATGGCGCAGTTCTTCCTGGACCCGTTCCCGCTGCAACAAATAATGGCAGACCGTTGCGTACAACTGCGCTTGCGGCAGGTCGTGAATCGGTTGCGCCAGCCACTCGTCGAGGATCGGCTCGCGCAGATTGGCGATCAGCACCAGGTGACGGCGACTTAATAGCGCGATGGCGGGACGCAGATCGTCCTGATCTTCATCGCGCAGATTGGTCAGCAAGACAATCAGCGCCCGCTTGCGCTGCCGAGTCAGGATCAACTGTGCGGCCTCGGCGTAATCCGGGGGTTCCAGGGTCGGTTGCAAATCATAGATGCTGTTGATCAACGGGGTCAGCGTCCCTGAACCGGAGCGCGGGACCCGCCAACGCTGTTCGCCGCCAAAACTTTGCACACCCACCGCATCTCCTTGGCGCAGGGCGACGTAGGCCAGCAGGATCAGCGCGTTCAAAGCATGATCGAAATGGCTGAGATCGCCATCCTGAGCGCGCATGCGCCGCCCGCAGTCGAGCAGAAACAGGACCGTTTGATTGCGTTCATCCTGATAGTCCCGAGCGATGGGCTTGCGGGTGCGGGCGGTGGCTTTCCAGTCGATTTGCCGCAGGCTATCGCCGATGCGGTATTCACGCAATTGCAGGAAGGTCTGCCCTTCGCCGCGCCGGCGCTGCGGGTGAATGCCCAGCAATGCTTCCCGTTGATCCGAAGCCAGGCGGATGTATTGGACGATCGCGGCGAAATCCGGATAGACGCGCACGACCGTCGATTCCCCCAGCCAGTCGTCGCGCCGCCACAGGCCGCGTGGGGATTCAAGCCAGGCTTGCGCCGGGGCAAAAGTCCACGCGCCGCGCACAACCGGACGCAAGCGGTAATACAATTCAGTCCAGCCCCCCGGTTCGACCGTCACACGTTGCGGCAGGTCGGCGCAATCGGCAGCGGCGGTCGGATAATGATCGAACACGGTCAGAGTCGCGGGCTGAAGTTGCGCATTCGCGATGCGTAAGCCTACCGTCTGCCATGCGCCCAGCGGTAACGCTGACGGAATCTGGCGTTCAACCTGCAATGGGGAGCGCCTGCGCAGCGCAAAGGCATCCTGAAGAGCAATCGCCAGCAGAACCCCACCCACCAACAACCAATAGAAAATCGCCTCAGACCAGAACGCCGACACCAGACCCAACAGGGTCCAGCCGGTTAACCAATAGAGTAAAAGTGGGGTAGGACTGAGGGAGAAACGCATACTATCGGCCATCAGGACGCGGATGTTGGCGATCGATGAATACTTGGGCGCGACTGGAAAGCAACATTGTCGATTTCAACCGAAAACGCCTTGCTGAAAGTATAGATGCTCTTGACAATCCACGACCTTGCCCGCATCTAAAAGGACAATATCCTTTTATCACTGCGTGAGAAATCATGACCGACCACGAAGCTATCGAAGCAGAAGTCGTACACGATGATAACGATGCCTCTGAGGCGTCTGCTAATCATATTGTGCCCGCTGTAGACATTCTACCCAACACCTTATACCTGTTACCGTTGTCCGAGCGGCCCTTCTTTCCGGCACAGGCTCTGCCCTTGCTGCTGAACGAAGAACCCTGGTTGCCGACGATTGAAGCTGCTGCCAATTGCGATCAGCGCGTCATCGGTCTGATCCTGGTTAAGCCGGACAGCGCCGAAAATGCCCATCCCGATGACTTTTATCCAGTAGGCACCGCCGCCCGCATGCATCAGTTGGCCCGTAACGAGGGGCGTCTGCAATTTATCGCCCAGGGCCTGCGCCGGTTTCGCATTGAGCGCTGGCTGTCAACCCAGCCGCCCTATCATGTACAAGTCGAATACCTGGACGAGAATGCTGAAGACGCCGGCCCCGATGAGTTGCGCGCCTACTCCCTGGCGGTGATTAATACGCTTAAGGAGCTGATTCCGCTGAATCCGCTATATTCCGAGGAGCTTAAGTTCTTCCTCAATCGCTTCAACACCAATGATCCTTCGCCGTTGGCCGATTTCGCCGCCAGTCTGACGACTGCCAGCAAAGAGGAATTGCAGGAAATTCTCGCCACGGCGCCGGTTCTGGAGCGATTGAAAAAAGTCATCGTGCTGATCAAGAAAGAACTGGAAGTCGCGCAATTACAGACCAAGATCCGCAAGCAGGTCGAAGACAAGATGAGCGAGCATCAGCGCAAGTTCTTCCTGCGCGAACAGCTCAAGGCGATCCAACAGGAACTGGGCATCGCCAAGGACGACCGCACCGCCGATGTCGACCGTTTTCGTGAACGGCTGGAAACTCGCGAGCTTCCCGAAGCGGCTAAAAAACGCATTGACGAAGAATTGGACAAGCTGTCCATCCTGGAAACCGGATCTCCTGAATATGCCGTTACCCGCAACTACTTGGATGTGATGACCGATTTGCCGTGGGGAACTTATTCCACCGACAATCTCGATCTGAAGCACGCTCGCGAAGTGCTGGACCGTGATCATGACGGCTTGGCCGATGTCAAAGACCGCATCATCGAGTTCCTGGCAGTGGGCGCCCTGAAAGGTCAGGTTGGCGGTTCGATCATCCTGCTGGTTGGCCCGCCTGGCGTGGGCAAAACCTCGATCGGTCGCTCGGTGGCTGCCGCCCTGGATCGCCAGTTTTACCGGCTCAGTCTGGGCGGAATGCGCGACGAGGCTGAAATCAAAGGGCACCGGCGCACCTATATCGGCGCATTGCCCGGCAAATTCATTCAGGCCATTCGCGACGCCAAGACCGCGAATCCGGTCATCATGCTGGATGAGATCGACAAGATCGGCGCGTCGTATCATGGCGATCCCGCTTCAGCATTGCTGGAAGTGCTCGACCCTGAACAGAATGCCGAATTTCTCGATCATTATCTGGATGTGCGGTTCGATCTGTCCAAGGTCTTGTTTATCTGTACCGCCAATCAGCTCGACACCATTCCGGCGCCGCTGCTCGACCGTATGGAGAACATCCGTTTGTCCGGCTACATTACTGCCGAGAAACTGCAAATCGCTCGGAACCATCTCTGGCCCAGGCTGTTAGAACGGAGCGGGTTGGCGCGCGACCGCATCCAACTCGACGATGAGGCGTTACAACAGATCATCGAAGGTTATGCGCGTGAAGCCGGCGTGCGCAATCTGGAAAAGCAACTCGGACGCATTGTTCGCAAGAGCGCCGTACAGATTGTTGAAAATGAAAATGAAGAACAAATCGTTGTCAATCGCATCGATCTGGATCGTTATTTAGGCAAACCGCCTTTCAAAACGGAAACCTTGATGGCCGGGGTTGGCGTAGTCACAGGTTTGGCCTGGACGGCGATGGGCGGTGCGACGCTCAATATTGAAGCCAGCCTGATCCATACCAAGAATCGTGGCTTTAAACTCACTGGACGATTAGGCGAAGTGATGCAGGAATCGGCGAATATCGCCTACAGTTATATCAGCGCCCATCTGGAGGATTATCAGGCGGATCCCAAGTTCTTTGACGAAGCTTTCGTCCACTTGCATGTTCCGGAAGGCGCGACCCCCAAGGACGGCCCCAGCGCCGGCATTACCATGGCCACCGCCCTGTTGTCGCTGGCCCGAGGCCAGACCACGGCGCGACCGCTGGCGATGACCGGTGAATTGACGCTGACCGGGCAGGTGCTGCCGATTGGCGGCGTCCGTGAGAAAATGATCGCGGCGCGACGGGTGAGTATCCATGAAATTCTGCTGCCAGAGGGCAATCGCGGCGATTTTGACGAACTGCCGGATCATATCCGTGAAGGCTTGACGGTTCACTTTGTCGAGCGTTTTCAGCAGGTGGTTGATCTGGTTTTTGCCGCCGGACATCCCGGCTGAGGACACGGTTTGTGATGACAGCAATGATTCCAGGCAAAGTTCGCACTTTGTTCCCGCCACTTTGTTTACTGGCGTTGCTCCAGACGCCTGACCTTAGCTGGGCTGCCTGTGATGATCCACCGGGTCGGCGGGTTAACTGGTTGCATTATGACAAACAGGGCGTAGATTTGCAGGGTGCAGATTTACGCGGGGCGGTGTTGACCCAAGTCAACCTCAGTGGCGCGAATCTGCGCGGCGCGCGACTCAGCGGTGCGGATCTGGGGCGGGCCACATTGCACAAGACCGATTTCACCGGAGCGGCGTTGCGCGGCGCGCGCCTGGTATCAGCGCAACTGAATCAGGCGGTGCTCGCTGAGGCCCGCATGAGCGGCGCGCGGCTGGATCGGGCGATGTTGACCGGGGCTGATTTGCGCAAGGCGGACTTGAGTAACGCCCGATTGTATCAGGCGGATCTAACCGGGACCGATTTAAGTCAGGCGCAACTCAACCAAGCCAATTTGGCGCAGGCCGATCTGACCGACGCCAAACTGGCTAATACCAATCTGACCGAGGCCGTATTGAGCCGAGCGGTGCTGGAGGATACGGCTCTGACCAGCGCGAATCTGCGCGGCGCGCGGCTGGATGGGGCGACGTTGCTGGGCGCCGATTTCACGGGCGCCGATCTCAGTCAGGCAACTCTGGCGGAAGCGCGTATCGATGGCGCTCTTTTCACCGACGTCCGGCTCGACAGCACGATCTGGATCAATCGTCAACGCTGCCGACCGGGGTCCGTAGGGAAATGTCGGTAAGAAATGCAGGCCTTCGAGCGGCGTGGCATAACGCATGATCACTTAACCCACTAATGATAAAACTCTCTTTATATCCAAAGTGATCAGCGCATCAGGCCGGGACGGTATCGGGCCGTCATGCCGGGAATGGTGAATAGCTACTGATTAAATAGCTTTTGAATTTGCTGAGCGGTGGTTGGTTTGAAAGCGCCTTCCTCAAAAAAATAGGGCTGTACAAAGTCAGAACCCTGATTGTCATCAGTAAAATCCAGCGCCAATCCACCCAGATCGAAGGTCTTGCCTTTCACCGCAGCGAGAAAATTAGCGCGGGTGATGTCGCCTTTGATGTTACGCATGATGGCAAGAAACATTTTGCCAACAATATATCCTTCGAGCGAAGAACTATCGAGTTGATCACCTAAAGCCCCTCGTGCGTCACGAACAATCGGTAAAGACGAATCGCTAGAAGGTACAACTTGCGTTAGAATAATATTTCCAGAGACTGAATAATTTTTCATATCTTCTATAAAACTGTCAAGTTCTAGCTGAGACGTGACGCCAAATATCCAATTTTCTTTCTTATAATTGGCGTAGCCTATGAAAGTACTATTCGGCAGGTTTCCGCCACCCAATATCATCACTAAACGACATTGA
>JAGRHK010000078.1 GCA_020444985.1 Candidatus Competibacteraceae bacterium | reverse complement strand
TTACCTACCGCTGTCGGTGGTGCTAACAACCGATGCTGTGTATGCGGCATTCTATGACGACGCGGTGACGCGCGGCTTTCTGCACTCTCATTCCTTCACTGGCAATCCGCTGGCCTGTCGCGCTGCGCTCGCCGTCCTGGATATCTTCACAGAGGATCACATACTCGACCGTAACCGCTCCTTTGCCAAAAAGTTTACAGAGATGCTCGCGCCGTTGGCCCATCATCCCCACGCCCGGCATTTCCGGCGACGCGGCATGATTTGGGCGGTCGACATCGATACCAACCTTCCCGATTTCCGCCTGCGCTTCTATCGCGAGGCGCTGGCGCGCGAGATTTTTCTGCGCCCGCTCGGCACAACCGTTTATTTTATGCCCCCCTACATTCTTGATAACGACGAAGCCACGCTACTCGCGGAACGAGCTGTCTCGGCGTTGAACGCAGCGCTGGAGGCTCAATCTTCCTCACCCTTTGAAAGAAAGGGTTCTGGCTCCAATGCAGCCAAATGACGTACTGGATTTGGCCATCGAGCAACCACGCTACATTGGGTAAAAATGGTCGCGGCTGGGAAGCGCGGCTGAGCCACCGCCGGCGACCTGAGGTCATCGACCATGCCTTGAAGGACACCACCATGCGCTATCCATTCTTTCTGGGGATTTTTTTAGGCATTTTGTCATGGTTGCCGCTTACCCCAGCCAGCGCGGTTACCGAGGAATTCGCCGCCCCCTTACAAGCAACCTCTCCACGGGTCGCTCCGCGCCCCCAAGGTCGGGTGCGCACGATTAAGGATCGCCTCACGGGAAAACCGGCATTCCGGGCAAAAACCGCTCAGGCAGCCATCATGGCCGCAATCAAACAGGGCGCCGCAGGCTGCTGGATGATCCGCTATAACGCAGGATTTGGCTGGGTGTCCTCAGGCCATGTTCGCTATCCGGCTTCGCAGAATCCTGTGGCCTTGCGCCGGTCGCGGCAGGAAGCCCGCTTCCAGGCGTTTACCGACGCCCGCGCCCGGTTGAATGATTGTTTACGCACCCTGTCGCCGGAAGCTCGGCGGAGCGTCACCAAGCACCTGGAGCAGGATGGATCGATTCAGCTGGCGTTGATCAATTTAGCGACGAACGATGCCGAAAAATGGGAGCAGGCTTTGCGTATTCTGGCGCGCGGTTTCGTCGCTTATTCTATCGATGAGAACAGGGCTAAGCGTTCGATTCAAGTCAATCTGGTGACGACTTTGCGCACCGCGAGCCAGCTCACCCGTCCTACAGCGCATGCTATCGAGGCCGTTTCCCTTCAGGAAGGACTGCGACAATTGCTGACCGAGGTTCAGGCGGGTTTGATTCCGCCGGTAGGCCAGCGGTTAATCGTAGTCAATGCATCTGGAGAACTGGCGCTGATTGGCTATGCCCTGAATCGGGTAGGCGTTCATCCAAACCCGGAGGCCCAGGATAAACTGCGCGTTGACGCTGAAAAAATCGCTACGGCGCGCGCTACGGAAGCGCTCGTCGGTCTGGCAACGGGCGACAACGCGCGCTGGTGGAGCAGCCTGGACGAAATCAGTCAAAATGAGGTGCGCGCTGCGAACAGCGGTTATGATGACAATGAACCGAGCGTGCGCCGTTTCGGGCAAATACGGGATTTGGTCATGGCCACTGCCGAAGACGATCCTGGCTTGCAAACCTTGCGCGAAGGGAATCTGCCTGCAGCGGCCGCTATCCGACGCTTTGGCGAGGAAAACCTGGTCATCGTGGCCGTCATTTATACCCCAACCGTCCGGAAGCCCGCACCGCCGCCAGTGGAGCCAGTCGAACGCGTGAGTGAGCCAACGGCAGAACCAGGCGCTGCGCTCGCGCCATCAGCGGCCCCGGCTACCGCCGCTTCTCCAGCAATGCCGGTTGCTGCGCCGACGGAAAGCCACTAACGCTGGCAATGGGGACAGTAATAACTCGACCGCTGCCCAAGTCGGCAACGGTCGATTGGTTCCCCACAAACCCGGCAAGGCAACCGGTAGCGGTCATAGACGCATAATCGTTGGCGGAAATAGCCCAGCTCGCCATTGCCACCCACAAAATCGCGCAGGGTTGTGCCCCCTTGGCGAATGGCTTCGTTCAGAATTTCGCGAATGGCTACCGCCAGTCGCTCGTATTCGTCCAGCGTAACCTGCCCCGCTGGACGCGATGGGTTGATTCGAGCGGCGAACAATGATTCGCTGGCATAAATGTTACCCACTCCGACCACGACATGATGATCCATGATAAAGGGTTTCACGGACACGGTTCGGCCTTGTGCTCGCTCATGGAGCCATGCGCCGGAGAAGTCCTCATCCAGGGGTTCCGGCCCCAGCGTCTCAAGCAGGGGATGCCGTTCCGGCAGGTCCGCCGTCCACAACACCGCTCCGAAGCGGCGGCTGTCGTTGAAACGCAGACAGCGATCGCTGCCGAGTTCGATATCCAGATGATCATGTTTTCCGACTCGCGTATCCGCAGACAAGATGCGCAGGCGGCCGGTCATGCCTAGATGGACCATCACGGTCCCCGCCGTCATGCGGAGCAGGAGATATTTGGCGCGCCGGTCGACGCGCTGAATGCGCTGTCCCGGCAGGATGGTCATCAAGATGTCTGGCACTGGCCAGCGCAGTCGAGGTTGCCGCACCACGACCCGCGTAACCGTTTGATCGGTGATATGCGGGGCGATGCTGCGACGGACCGTTTCCACTTCAGGCAGTTCGGGCATTATTCACTCGGCGCGGGAGACGATTCGATGGTTTTCAGCGGCGGTGCGAGAAAACTGGCCGCCGCACTGGTCAACAGTCGATAAAGAGGGTCAGGACAGAGATGGACGGTAGCGCCGGTTTGCAGATAACGCAATCCATCGGTGGGCGTGGTGACCCCGAAATGAATCTCCTGGTCATCCAACCGCAACTGAAGCAGAGAAGGATCGAGCCGCAACGCCGGCAAATCCAGGTCAGCGGCGGGGTATTGGCGCGGGCAACGCAGGGTTGTTGCTTCCAGCACCCGGTTGATGAGCACAGCATTCGCCCATCCGCTGTCAGGTGTAATCATCCGCCAACGACCTTCCTGTCGCGCAAACACGAGTGTTGGCTGACCGGGACGCGTCACGGTGATGCGTACAATCGGGGCACTGGATTTCTTCATCAGAAGGGGCGGCGGTTCCCGGCCCGAGTCCAGCAGGGCCAGAGCTGCCAGTCCGCCTGCCAGGATCAGCAATCCGCCATTGATCCAGCGCCGCCGCTCGACAGCTTTCATGATCGCTGCCGACGAAACCAGATCAGCCAACCGCTGGCGAGCAATCCTGCCGGCAGAATAATGAGGAAGAATGCCGCCAGCATTGCCAGCGCACTTTCCGATAGATCCAGATTCGCATCCGGAACGTTTTTTGGCGGAATCGTAATCAGCGCCTCGTCAAGCATCAGCCAGTTAAAAATATTCAATCCCAACTCCAGATTAGCGCCATTACCCAGATAGGTATTGGATAAAAAATCGCTATCGCCGATGACGACCAAGCGCTGCTGAGCGGCCTCTCCTGATGAGGTGGCTGAACCGGGCTTGGGTCGGAAGAACGCCAAACCCACGGTCAGTGGGCCAGGACGCTCAACGGTATTCGCATCGAACTGGATGCGTCCTTCCAGAGAATCGGTCTCGGTCCAGCTCGACGATTGGCTTTGCAACAGCACCGCTGTTTGCCAGTCCGCCAGCGGTTCGACCTCGAACGCCGCTGCTTGGGGCAGTAGCGCAGGGGTGCGCAAGGGTGCGGTAATGGGGTGAGGACCATAATCAGCGATAGGAATAAAAGCCGGATGACTGATGCCCAGGCGCGGCGTATCGGCATCCACCACAACGCCGGGTAACAAGGTCATGCCGAGCAGCGCCGCCAAGGCTTTCAAACCGGAGGGATCGGCCGACTCCAGTAACCAGAGCAAATTACCACCTCGTTGCACATAACTCAGCACTGCCCGAATTTCATCAGCCGTCAAAGGCGTTTGTGGGCTAGCGATCACCAACCCATTGGCGTTGACAGGAATAACCGATTCCACGGCGAGATGGATACCGCGCGTCTCGATGCCGATTTTCGCCAGTTCGCGCCCGAATGCGCCCAAATCGTGATTAGCCGCGCCATGTGGTTGGCGTTCGCCATGACCTTCGAGGAATAGCACGAGTCGATCATGGTGGCGGCTCAGGCGCTGCAACATCTGGGTCAAGGCCTGTTCGCCAGGATATTGCAACGTTTCACGACGCCCAGCGTACTCCACGGAAAGTGCGCCATCCTGGGTAATGCCCAATGCACGCACCTGGTCTGGCAGCAAGTCGGGATTCACCCATGTCACCATCAGGTCGGACTTGTAATGCTGATAGCGGTCAATCAAGCGGTTGATCCCTTCCCGGAGCGGCGAACCATCGCGGATATATGCGGTAACACGGATGGGTCCATCCAGGCGCGTCAGCAATGCCTGGCTGGCCTCGGACAAGGTATTGCGACCGCTGGCGGTCCAATCGGCCTGTACGGCATAACGAACGCTTAGCCAAGCTAACAGACTGATCACCAAGCCAAACAGGAGCAGGAACAGCAGATGCTGGCGCCATAGCCGCTGACGCACGGAGGAGTCGAAGCGCATGAAAATTAATCTCGCAAGCGCAAATCGTCCAACCGGCGCATCGCCAAGCCCAGGAACATCAGGCTGAATAAGAGATAGTAGACCAGATCGCTGCTGTCGAATAACCCCAACAGGAACGAGTCATAATGACGACGCAACGATAGATAGCTTAACAAGTCGCCGCTGATTCCTTGAGCGGCGCTGGCTACGCCCACTATCCACAACGCCAGCAGAAGCCCCAGTGTCGTCACTGCGGCCACGGCAGGCTGTGTCGTCAGGGTTGACAGGTACACGCCAGCCGCCGTAGCCGCTGCCGTCAGCAGAGTCAGTCCGAGCGCGCCCGCCCACAATTTGCCCAGGTCGAGAGGAGCGCCTATCGCCAGCGATAGCGGCATCAGCGTAACCAAGCCAATAGCGCTTAGAAAAAAGGTCATTACTCCTAGATACTTCCCCAACACTATTATAGGAATTCCTACTGGAGCGGACAGGAGCAGGTCGAGGGTGCGGGAACGGCGTTCCTGACTGAACAGGCGCATAGTCAGCAGGGGAACCAACAACAGCAACACCCAGGCAGCCACACGGAACAACGGCGCCGCCACTAGATCAGTGACACCGGGAGCATTGTCCAACGCCGCCAGCCGGCCCTGCGAGTTCCGGAAATCATCCACCAATAGTACAAATATCCAGGCCAGCAATCCTTGCGTGACGGCCAACAGACTCCAGGCCAACGGTGACAGGAACAGTCTGCGGCATTCATGGATGACAATGACAAGAATCATTGGTCCATTTCCGTTTTCAGAATCAGATCGATGAAGAGTTGATCCAACTGAGCACGTTGTGGCGTCAGTTCCTGGAGTCCCCAGTCGCCCGCTCTTTGAATCAACAACGCAGTCAGTGCAGCATTGGCGGCATGATGCAGACAAAAATACCCCTGACCTAGATCATCAATCCGTTCCACACCCGGTAGCTGCTCTAGTAGAGCCAGCGGCGGCGGCTTACGCAAGCCAATGCGTAAGCGTGTGGGCGGCTGGCGCTCCAAATCGGCGAGGGCGATCGCATGCGTCAAGCGACCCGCACGCATCATCTGCACATGGGTACAGAGCGTCTGCACCTCCGTCAGTAGGTGCGAGGACAAAATCACGCCGCGCTCCTGGCCTAGTTCGCTAATTAACTCGCGTATTTCGCGTGACTGAAGGGGATCAAGACCCACGGTGGGTTCATCCAGCACCATCACTGCCGGATCATGCAGTACCGCTTGAGCGATGCCAACCCGTTGGCGGTAGCCTTTGGATAAATGACCGATTAAGCGGCGGCTGACATCAGTTAACCCACAACGCTGTTTGGCTCGCATTGCAGCCTGATGGCTAGCCCTGCGATTCAACCCATGCAGGCGGGCGCTGTAATGCAGTTGTTCATCGACAGTCAGCTCACGGTATAGCGGCGGTTGCTCAGGCAAATAACCCAACGCCTGCTTGGCTCGAATAGGCTGGTCCAACAAATCGACGCCATTGATAATGATTTGTCCTGCATCCGGCGCCAACACACCCACTAACATGCGCAAGGTTGTAGACTTGCCTGCGCCATTGGGTCCTAGGAACCCCAGAATCTGCCTGCGCCGCAGGGTAAAGCTGATGTCATCAACCAAGCGGACCTCGCCATGACAACGGCTCAGTCCCTCGACCCGCATGAGGACTTCATCCATTATGGGCTTTCCGGCGCACATTGACCGGTTGAGGGCATGGCTATAGAAACATCGCTGAGCCAAACCTGTTGCTTACTCATTGTAACGCACTCCATGGATAAAAATCCTGAACTCAGGATCGCTCGTCCGCTATGATCTTGCCGACTGTGTCTACCAGGAAGACATAAACGATAAACCCGCCTGAGACAGCGGGTTTATCATCCATAGCTGAACTGCCAAAGACTATCTCTACTTGATCTTGGCTTCCTTGTAAGGGACATGTTTACGAACTACCGGATCATATTTTTTCATCTCCAGCTTTTCCGGCGTAGTTCGCTTGTTCTTGGTAGTGGTGTAGAAATGCCCGGTGCCCGCAGTGGATACCAGTTTGATTTTGTCGCGCATGATGGATGCTCCTCAGAATTTTTCGCCTTGGGCGCGTAGCTTGGCGAGTACTGCATCGATCCCTTTTTTGTCGATAATGCGCATACCATGCGCCGACACACGCAGCTTCACAAAACGCTGTTCGCTTTCGACCCAGAAGCGGTGTTCATGCAAGTTGGGAAGAAACCGGCGACGGGTCTTGTTGTTGGCATGGGATACATTGTTTCCGGTGGTCGGGCCCTTACCCGTCACCTGACACACTCTGGACATTGGATTTTTCTCCAACCGGAATAACCGGATTGATACCGTGCAGTGCTTATAACAAATTTTTCAATTCACGACAACGAGATGTCTTCATATCATAAAAAACCCTCTCCTTGATTAAGGAGAGGGTGGAGGGAGGTGCCTGGCGATGACCTACTTTAGCATGAGTAACCTCACACGATCATCGGCGCGGCGCGGTTTCACGACCGAGTTCGGGATGGAGTCGGGTGGTTCC
>JAGRHK010000077.1 GCA_020444985.1 Candidatus Competibacteraceae bacterium | reverse complement strand
ATCCGCGAACAAGAAAGTTTGCAGGCTGTTGCTTCCCCCGCATACGCGGGGATAGGCCTTATTGGACGGGCGAAAAGCTCCCGAGCATGGAGCTTCCCCCGCATACGCGGGGATAGGCCTGAAAAAGCTATCGACGATGATTGAGAAACAGTGCTTCCCCCGCATACGCGGGGATAGACCTAAAAAACCGGACTCATCAGCGATGCTGAAATCCGGTTTTATAATGGGTTAGGCGTTTGCCTCTGTGTCCGTCATGACCTGACCAAGCGTCACACCTTTTTTAAATCCGCTCGAAAAGTCGAAATTGGCGCTCCGGGATGCGGGAATGACCGTATAAGTCCCGTTACTATACCGGGTTCTCTCGTCGCTCCATTTTGCACTAAAAATTCCGAAATCCGACAGCGTAACACTCCCGCCTTTAGCGACCACATCCTTAATCTTATCAAGAGCACCAATCCAAATCGCTGTGATCTGTGCAGTATCAACCAATGGAAACTGAGCATCTAACCAAGCCAAAAATTGGCCGTGACTGGTATAAACAGCGGTGCCCGCAATATCATCGGGCGTCGGTTCGACAACATCAGCGCTGCTGGCCGTTAAATAAACAGGGTCAGCATAGATTAAAGAGCTGTTTGTACTCCTATTATAAGCCTGTACGCCAAATCTATAACTATGCACAGTACCATCGCGTGTTCCATACCGGGTCATATCTTCAAGGATGACGGATGATTCCGATTCCGACATTTTAGCGACATTGCGTTTTTTGCCTTGATCGTCAAGACAATAAACATCCACATCTTCATCTGATACCCAAGTCAAGCGCACTTGATCGGGTACCACGCCATCCCTGTCCCTTAAAATCGTCGCGATTACCCCTGTTGGATCGGGTGGCGGAGCCATATCAAAGCTTGCAACGAGGACATCCGCAAACACCTCATCACTCAATTCTGATCCGTCATCATGCCAGGCTTTAATCTGCACGGCATGAGTGAGTCCGTCTTGAGGCACAACAATGCCATTAATTCGGATTGCCGGCGGATAATTGCTAATTATATCAAAGCCGCAATCCACATAAGCGCCGCCGTCAATGGATGCCTGTATGTTAAGTTGTGTCTCCACAAATGACAGTCGGGTTGTAAATTCGCATCCCGTTTGCAGATTGCTAAACGGGTCTTTTATCTTTTTAAAAGACGCAATAATTGCGCTAGGTGCTTCGATAGCCATGTTTTTTACTCCTCAAAATTTGCAACAAGAGACTTGAATGAAGGGTCGAAATAAAATGCCGCTCTACGGTCAACACCAGACCAAATAGTTTTGAATTTTCCGAACATGTTTAGCTGGACACTACCCCCTTGAGACAGGATTGATTTGATATTCATAAGTCCTGTTTTTACCACATCGATGACTTGATCATGTGGTAATGAAAAATCTGTATCTTGATCGTCAAAAAGCGCTTGAAAAAATGCGGACTCATTTAGTTTGGGCGTGATTGGTGGATGTGTAGGAGGTAGCGCAAGCGATTGCAGGTCTATCCAATTTGATAATCTAATATCGCCTAGCGACCTTATATCGTACCCACGAACACCAAAACGAACGGGCACCATATCCGATCCCTTATCGAGATATTTCGCGATCCCCTCAATAATCACCTCAGTATCTGTGCTATCCGCATACCCAATAATCCGAGTCCGTGATTCATAAAACGCAATAATCTGTATTTGGTGAGTATTAACGGGCCAGGTCAGCCTGATCTGATCAACGACTTTGTCGGTCGCCTGACGTAGTAATTCCGCGACCAATCCGGTCGGCGACGGAGGGCGATCCATCGTTGTCGCGATTGGCACCACGATGGTTTGATCCGCACTAAATCCAGTCAACACATTATTTTTGTGGATATTAACTAATAAATCATGAATGAGTCCATCACGCGGCAGCGTGATATTGCTGATAATCGCTGTACCATCTAAATCTGACGTTTGATAGGTGATCGGGTTAATTCCGTCCTGTACATTTACGATCAGATTGTGATTAAGACCCTTGACACCAACGATATAATCTCCATCAGAAGAGACGCTGATTATCGACGTAATATAATCAATTTCAGCGATTTCAAGATTTACGGCTAACGGCATCAATACCGCGCGCTCAGGCATCGTTATACTGCTGATAAGTTGCTCGTTATTATCCGTGAGAGCTGCGGTAAATTTTATTGTGTGCAACTCGCCGTCAAGCAGATCACGCGGTATTATTGATAGCCAGGCGATTGCATCGCTTACCACATAATTGCCGATTCCATCGACCGTAAAACTCCAAATTCGCATTGTATTAACAGGCACATCACCCGCAAAAAATGGCGCATCCCAAGTAACACCATTAGTCTCCGGGCGATTGATTTCCCAATCGATGCGTGGGTAATAGTTTGAGCGCAATGGCAAGGTTTCGGTCTCTGACAACAACCACGTATCACCACTCCCAGATTTGCGCGCGCGGGCAATTATAGTGTGCTCCAAACCGTCCGAATAAACATACCCGTGCGCCTGATCTAGTGGGCCTGTTTGGTCGTGCAATCCATACGGGTCATTAACCCCGTGCAACCACGCGCTAACCTCACCAGTCCCGCCGGTTGTTGTTGTCGTCGAAACCCAATCCGATCCATCAATACGGGTCTCAATCTCCAGCGCTAACGGTAGCCCGCTGGTCTCCCATTGCGCAGATAGCACATAGGGCGTAATTACGCCTGAGTCCCCGATAATCAGCGATAACGCAAGACTCAATAATGCGCTTGTCGGGCTATTAGCAAGCACATGCGCGGGTCGGTCGGAGGTGCCAAATGATGACCCGCCGTAGGGGTTAATCGCATCAATGTCCAAAGTAACCTGATACTCATCACCCTCCAGCGGCGGCGCGACATCCGCCATCATGCGGAAGTGATTGGCGGCAACCACCTCAACCGTGTTGGAAAATGATGCCGAGTCATCCCCTGCGACCGAGTAATAGACGGTTGCGGATTCTGCTGAGAATCCCTCATCATAATATGATTGGAGCCAATCACAATTAAAATCCACGATCAAGGTGCTATAAGCGCCCTCGCGGGTCACGGATAAGAGGGTCGGTGCGCTTAATATCGGTCGATTATTCGCAATAATAATGCTCGATAAATTAACCGGATTTTGCGTTGAAAACACCTCAATCATACGATCCAACCAAACCCCAACCGATACGCTCGCAAAATTATCGGATGTGGTGGTGACAACATCGTTGTAGCCCATTGGATCGATGAGTCGCACCGTCCAGCTATCACCCTCAACAAGATCACCAAACCAAATCAAATCTACGCTTGCACCATTGCGCGTGTATTGTAGATCAGTCACCGGGTCTGATTGTGCCGTAATAGGCCATTCCAGCGGGTCGGATTCGCCGAACGTATTAAATGCAGTAATCCGATGCGGCTGGCTTAAATCGGACTCACCTCCACCAATATACTCACTGACCAACTCAGCCGCTGTGCTATTGATCGTCTGGATTAATATCCAGCTAGCTCCGTCATATCGGTATACATAAAACCCCTGATGATCATCGCTATCGCTTGCGCTGATATCGCATACATTCGCGTACCAATCCGGTTGATAATAGACTGTAAAACTAGATGGTGTTACTGGGATAGCCATTATTAACCTGACCTCTCATTGCGCACGATCTCAATGATTGATATACCAGCACCAAGCAAAAGCACAATCTGATCGAGCAAATCCGGGTCGATACTGATGCCGATCACGCTCAATAGCCCCAATATACCACGCCAACTACTCGGTTGTTTTATGTCTAATTTCATTTTCCATCCTCCATTGCTCGCATTGGACGCGCATTAATCCGGTTTTCGATGGATGCAATACGCTGGGAATGCTTTTCGGCGGTTTGCCGTATCGACGCAAAAAGCTGCTCCCAGTGCTTGGTTGCCATTTGTCTTTGAAGCTCCGAAAAATCAAAACGCTCTTCGATCATCTTGGCAAGATCGTCGTGTCGCCGCTCTAAGTGCGTGGAGATGAGCCGCAAAACGGCCCAGCCACCCGCCACCAGTGCGGTAATAGCTGGGATAAATACCTCCAAAATATCTTTCATGACCTTATCCTGAGTGGATCGCTGTCCATAATTAAATACCGTTTAATTATGTCTTGCAATCCCTAAAATTGTGCGCATCTTTGCGAGTTCGGCCATTCCAACAGATTTCCTCGCTGCCCGCTCGGTCTCACTGACCGGTAGGGCTTTTGGGGCGGGCGCATGGTAAGGGGCTAAGAGCGCGGGTGTGTGCGGCATCCGGCATCGGGACACGAATTCCGGTAGCGTGGGTGGCCAAGCTTCGCCGGCATCAACACAAATCCGCAGTCCGCGCGCCAGATCATCCGGCCCAAACCCGGCCAACGCGCGGCTCCAGGTGCGCCCCACATCGGTCATTTTCCCGCCCTCATCCAACGCCGATCCATAATTCGATTCCCATCGATGCCCGTAAATATGATTTAGCCGGCTCCAGAGGGCCATGACGGCTTTTTCCGGCAGCGGTGACCCTTGGGGATTAGTGTCGGACGAAATCGCCGGGAATCGCGTCGTAGGCGTCTTCTCGCGTTGATTCTCCATCGATAAACTTTCGATAGCGTTCGTTTCGCTCCTGCATCGTGCGTTTTCCTTGGCCGCGAGGCTGTTGCGTAGGCCGGTCAGCAGGTCTTTGGCGGTTTGCATTTCGTTCATGGCGGGTCTCCTGGGTTTGTCGGTAGGTCTTTTCTCGGCGACATTGCCGAAGAAAAGCAGCATCCCACTCCGTGCGTTCTGTGCCACTTTCCAGCCAAAACAGAATGAATTCCGCGAGCGCGGCGGCGATGAACGCATCGTCCATCCCCTCGCGGTGCAGTTGCTGGAGGGTGGCCGGATGCGGTTGCCAGTCTTTGTGGATGGGATGGAAAAATCGCACAGGGCGCGTTTCGTGCGCGGTTCCTGCCACAATTTTTTGTTGTTTGTCGGCAACAATTGCGGCATCCGCAAAATCGCGCGCGATGGTGGTGGTGGTAGTGGTAATCGATGGTTTATAAGGAGTCCGATTGCCGGTTTGTGGCAATCGATCTTCGCAAACCGGCAATTGATCGTTGCCGGTTTGCGGCAATTGGCCCTGTGCGTCCAGGTCGTCCATAGCTTCCTGGAGTCGGGCAAGATCGATGTGAAACCATGTTGCCGTCATGCGATTGTCGCCAAAAACCTTTTTTCGGCGGGTCTCCAGGAGACCTAACGCCGACAACCGTTGTCGCGCTTTGTCTTGTTCGTGCCGGGTCAAGCCCGTTTCGGCTTGCCAGTCTTCCCGCGTTTTGTAGAACCAACCGTCCCGTTCGGGTTTTAACCGGTTTGTCCAGTAGATCGCCTGACTCAGCATCAAAGCCGCGTTAATGCTTCCGGTAATGTCCACAAAAATGCGGTGGAACGTGATCGGTTGAAGGGTTTTAATGAGATTCATTGCTCACACTCCAATGGCAATTTGAGTTCCTCAAATATCGAGTGGAGGGTGATTAGTTTGGGTTCCTTTATTCCGTGTTCCCGCACGGCTCTTTTTCTTGCTTCCATTTCCGCGCGTTCGTGTGTCGTCTCTTTGATGTAATACGATAAGGGATACCCTTTTTCTGGGGATTTCAGGTTGATGAGGTAGGCTTTCATTGTGTGTTTCCTCTTCAGATAGCAAGCAAAAAAAAACCCAACCCATGCACTAGCGGATGCGTGGGTTGGGAATGACCACCGTCAGGAGGGGATTGACGGTCAGGGTTTCCGGGGCGGTCGGCATGACAAGAGTTGTTCTTTCGTTACCGCGCCCTGCGTTGCCTCTTCGATTTTTTCAGCATAGTGCGTTTCACCCGTCCATTCCGTGCGGGGTAGATGGCCTTTAGTTTTCCAGCGATGGGCCGATGTATTGGACACACCGCAGATTTTGCTGAGTGCGAACGGGCCACCGCACAAGTGATAGGCGCGCTCAAGATGGGTGACTTCTCTCATGTCGATAATTGTAGCTATAGGGTACAAAAATGCAAGTGAAATGTGTAGCGCAAAGTTATAGCGCGCTGATCCAAAATCATTGGATGAACACGCATGGATTTCCTGAACGACTGAAAGCGGCTTGCCGTGATGCCGGATTACCGGTCACGCAGCCGGCGCTCGCGCGCGCTTTTGGGTTGAGTACCACGACGATTTGGCACTATTTACACGGTGAAAAGCTGCCCAGCATGGATACAGCGATTGCGATTGCCGGAAAACTGGGCGTGTGTGTGGAGTGGCTGCTGACCGGCAACGGGCCACAACGGTCACGGGATACGCTGGACATCAGCCAACTTCCTGATGCGGCAAAATCCAGTCTTAAAACGCTGCTGGAATCCTTTTCGGAGCCAAAAAATACAGAAAAAGCCGCGTGAACCCCCACTTGATAATTCGGCTTGTACCTATTGGGTATCTCTGATATTGTACTTATTGGCTACAATACCGGTGAGGCACCTATATAATGAGTCAACGCTTAGCGGACAATACGGACAATGCGGATTATTGGTCGGTCAAGGCGGTCGCTGAACACCTTTCAGTGAGTTCACGAACGGTAGAGCGTTGGATTTCCGCTGGAAATCTTCCAGCGGTGAAGATCGGTCGGCGGCTGGTGCGCATTCCGCGCCAGGCGGTGCGGGCCTTCATCGCCCGGCAAGCCCGGCTTTCTCTTTCTGAATCAACGGCTTTTGAGGCGGCAACATGCGCATCCAGGGAATTGGCTCAGGTGATCCGCATTCGCCCGGCGAAGGGGCGCTAATTACGTTCGATCAGCTCTTATTGGCGTATTTAAATACCCGGCGCGAGACAAAATCATGGGTGCGGGATTGCAATGCCGCGCAACATTTATTCCCAGCGTTTACGGAATGTCTTTGGTGCCATATTCAGCCGTTGGATGTCCGCCAATATATCCGCCAGCGACAAAATCATGGTGCGGCAGCGAGCACAATTAATAAGGAGATTGGTCTGTTGTCGCGGGCGGTAAATTATGCGGTTCGGGAATGGGGGATGGTGCTTTCTAATCCCGCCCTGGGATGCAAGCAACGCGAACCGGAGGGGCGGGTAAGATGGTTGACCAGGGCGGAAGCGCAGCGGCTGATGCAATGCGCCGGGCAACTGGGGCCACGGGCG
>JAGRHK010000076.1 GCA_020444985.1 Candidatus Competibacteraceae bacterium | reverse complement strand
GAAATGGCGCAGAACCACGTTCGCCACGACGCCTTCGAGATTCTCGCGCACACCCCGGATCTGCCTCCGGCGCCCCTGCACCCACTCACGGCCGTATCAAGAGCCGCCTGACCGCCTCCACGCTGGCCGCCAGGTCGGCCTGAGCATTGTCTCCGGCTGCGTCGGTGCACGGCACGACCCCCGGCAACGAATCCAGCGCTGCGCCCGCGCCTGCGACGCTCTGGTCGTCCAGCCAACGCGCCTTGCCGGCCTCCACCAGCCCCGCTTGAATACGGCCCACGTCACGGCGCATGCGCGGCGGCCCGAAACGCATGGCAAAGCGAAAACTCAGGGGCTTATAGCGATAATTGTGCGCCAGGCGCCACCACGGCGTGTCGGCATCGCCAGGATCAAAAATGAACAGCGGCCGCCCGGTATCGGCGGCCTCGGCCAGCATTGACATGGATTCCCCCGTTACAACGAACGCATCCGCCAGCGCGAGCATTGCGCGGTAGGGGTTCTCGCCGCCGGCCGCGCAGCGGTAGATGGCGTGCGGCACGCCCAGGCGGCCGGCAAACCCCTGCATCACCGCGCTCGGCGTGCGCGGGCTGTCGCTCACCAGCAGGGCGCCACCCGCGGCCTGCGCCAGCTGCTGGCTCAACCTGCCCAGGCGTTCGCCCTTTGCCCGGGTGAACACGAAACGTCCGCTGTCGCCGCCAATCAGCACTGCGATCCACGGGCGCGGCAGCGCCGCGAACCGCGCCTGCCAGACATCGGTCTGCGCTGTGTCTTCGGCGGCGGGCGGCGTGCGCAGCGGCGTGCGCAGCGGCGTGTGCAGCGGCAGCCGAATATGCAGGATATTGGCCGCCTGCGGCAGGAAGTACTGCGGCGTGGTGATGATAAGATCCCAACTCGCCAGCGGCGCCCAGGGGCGACCCAGATGCACCAGCCGGGTTTGACCGCCCGACTGCGCTCGAATCCACTGCGCCACCGGCTCGTTACGACGCCCGGCGCTGATCACCAGGTCCGGCCAGGGAGGCGTGAGGGCGCTGGATGCGCCGCGATCGATGCCGGCCAGGGTGGGGGCCGGCAGCGCGTGCACCAGCAGTTCCCAGGGCCGCGCCCGTATCTGTTTTTCGTCGAAACCCCAGCCAAGGGCCCCGGCCAGCGCTCGCACCTGCGTATTATCGCCCGCCTTCCTGCCCAGCAGACACCAGACCCTGAACTGCTGCTCGCCCAATCCATCTCTCCGTCGGCCCGGCGCAAAAGGTACGCTCGACAAATTGCCAAAGCGAAGCGTTTATGCAAATTCCCTCCGGCGGTAAAATAATGCCCACATATCGCCGGAGAAGAAAGCGTTTGAAGCCGACAGTTTTCATTCACACCAATCACAAGCAGATGCTGGGTGCGCTGGTGAGCCGTTATTCGCTGAAAAAACACTCGCGAGACCCCGACGCGTTCGACGTGCAACTCATCGAAGCGCGCAATTACCCCTGCCTGCTTGAAAGCGAGGGCAAACTCTACCGTCGTGACGGCGAGATGCGCCCCTGGCTGAACAACGACCTGCAGTCATTCACACCGCTGCGTTTCGCGCCGCCTGAACTCATGGGCTACCAGGGGCGCGCGGTGGTGATAGACCCCGATATTTTCGCCGTTGGCGATATTCTCGAGCTGCTGCAGCGCGACATGCAGGGCAAGGCGATCATGTGCCGCCCGAAATCCGGGCGCAAGGGCCGCAAGGGCGCCTGGGCTTCCAGCGTGATGCTGCTGGATTGCGCCAAACTCACCCACTGGCGTCTTGAAGAGAATTTTCGCGAGATGTTCAGGCCGGTGAAACGCGACTACATGGACTGGATATCGCTCAAGCTGGAGAGGCCGTCGACCATCGGGCAAATCGAACCGGAGTGGAACGACTTCGACAATCTCACACCCAACACCAGGCTGCTGCACAACACCAAACGCAAAACGCAGCCCTGGAAAACCGGCATCAAGATCGATTACCGGCCTGCAGACACCTTCCAGCTGTTTCCGCCACGCCACTGGATCCGCCGCGGACGACGCGCCCTGTTCGGTGATTACAAATTCGCCGGCACTTACGCGGCGCACCCGGACCCGAAGCAGGAAGCGTTTTTCTTCGGTCTGGTTCGCGATGCGTTACGCGAAGGCGCGCTCAACGAAGCGCTGCTGCAGGAAGAGATCGAGCAGGGTCATTTGCGTCCGGATGCGATGGAGCTGATCCGGGCGGCCTGACCGGGGCGCTTGCAGCAACGCGGGCCAACAACTGCGTTTGCCAGCCGGCAATCCTGCCACCCTCCGGCGGCTATCGGCCTATCGGTAGCCGAATACGGGATCCAGGGTTTCGGCCAGGCGCTGGTCTATCGCGGCCACTTCCTCGTCGGTGAAATAATCGCGATAACCGCCGACCTTCGCACGGCGTACCTTGTAACTGTCGGGGTTATCCTTGTCGCGCGGCATCATACGCCCCCCGGAGAGGCGAAACTGCTGGCGGCTTTCCATCTTTTTCATGTTCTCGTAGGAAGAGTATTCAACCGCCGCGGCAACCTGCTCTTCGCTCGCATTCACCTGCATGAAGTCGAGCAGACGACGCAGCTCTTCGTGCGTGTTCGCGCGCAGGTCTTCGTAGCGCAGCAGGTGAAAGCGCGACACCTTGTCGGCTTCTTTCGCCCACAGGTTCAGGTAGTCGACCATCGCGCCCATGCCGCCCCCGTTGTCGCCCATCACAAAATCGAACAGGCTGATATCGGAGCCCCGCGGCGGGTAGTTGTTGATAGCGACCTTGCTGGGCTTGATACGAAACTTCCACTGGAAGAACTGCGACACCGCCACATCGCGCGGATCGCGCGCCAGCAGCACCACGGGCTTGTCGTAGAACGGCCGCTTGGTATCCGCGTCGCCGGTATAATCCTTGATGTAGTTGTCGTGCGTGAAAAACATCTTCGGAATGTCCTTGTTCAGGCGCGTGTAGTTGTCAAAGCCCATGAGGATGTTGTCCGGCAACTTGTACACCAGCTGATAATAGCGGGAAATCATCACCCGCACCCAGGTGCGCCCGCTCTTGCCGTAGGAGGCGAAAATGTACTCACAGCGGTTGTATTTCCAGAACTCCTCGCGCCCGCGGCGCCAGCGCTCCAGCTGGTGAGCCTGTTCCTCGGGCAGGAACTTGCAAATGGCGCGAACCAACCACTTGAGAACGCGCTTGAAGATCATATGCATGCCGGGCTTACCTCTGTCCCCTGAACCGGGGGGTAAGTGGAGGCGAAGGTTAAAGGATGATAGGGCCATTCTCAAGATTATGTGGTATTTTTAATGGCTTTCGATCAACCCTCGCAAGTATCTGAAATTTATGGAATTCGGGGCAGCCCGCAAGTTCCTCGCGGACCGCGGAATGGCGTACTTTTACGCCGTATTCACAGCCGGCTACTTCCTGCTGCCCATGGCGGCGGGCCACCGCCGCGTCTACTACTTTCTGGTGCTGCCCGCCGTGCTGCTGCTGTGGCGTGAAATCGCCGGCTTTTACCGCAACAACCTGCTGGCAGGCCTGTTGCTGTGCTATGGCGGCTACATGCTCAGCACCTTGCTGTGGAGCGCGGATTTCGCCGCCAGGCCGGCGCTGGAGACCATCGGCTACGCCATCAGCGTACTGTCTTTCTGCCTGGTCAGCGGCTACCTGTGGGTGCAGCAGGGGGAGCTGATGGACCGCTTTGCCCACCGCGCCACCTGGCTGGCCGCCGGCGCGGCCCTGGTCTCCATCGTCGCCTGGTACGCGGTCAACCCCTTTCCCGCCTCGCGCCTGGAACCGCTGGGGGTGATGCACCACCAGAACAAGGCCGCCTGCGCCTACGGGATCTTCCTGGTGCTGTGCATGTATTACGCCTTCGGCGAACGCGGCCGCGACAACCGCACAGTCTATGCCCTGCTGGGCCTGGCGCTGCTCAGCCTGGTGCTGTTTACCCAGTCGCGCACCGCGCTGGTCGCCAGCTGCGTAGGCCTGCTGGTGCTGGTGGGGTACCGGGCACTGGCCGTGGTCGCCATCGGCTCTGGCGGCTTCTTCGCTTCGCACGCCAACGACAGCTTCTTCTGGGTGGTGACCCAGTTCTCTGGCATGGACGTGCAGACCGGCTACCGGCTGCAAACCCTGGGCACGCTGGTACAGGGTACGGCGGCGGCGGCCACTGTCTATGTCATCAGTCTGATTGTGCTTTGAACGCTTGAGGGCGCATCCTTTCACGGCCACGGATTCGGTGTGGCCGCGAGAGGCATCTCCAGTCCGCTCCTCACCCTTCCGCTCCCACGGGTCCGATTGCTCGGCGGCCGCGAACTGTTCTCCGATCCTTGGTTCAAGGGCTGGTGCTTCCTCATCCTCGCCGAGCAGCCGGCGAGGCGACGAACTCGCGCCGAGATGATCCATCGACGGTCGTGAAAGAGCCGGGAAGCAGTAGAACTTGCCACCCTGGTAATGGGTGGATTGGTTCAACCATCGCGGGCTGCCGGAGCCCATTGGCAACATCTCACCGGCCGAAGCTGAGGCCAGCCATGATCAGCAACTCATCAAGTCTGCCATGGCGGCATGACTCACATCAAACAGCCTCCGAGATTCCCGGAACGGTTCAGTTCCTAAGTTTGACTTCTCTTCGTCAACTGTCCAATTTTTCGGGGTCACTACACTCCGCGCCGTGACGTGGCCTTCACCAAAACTCTGTTACAGCAAGATCAAACGCTCACCTTCCCCTCGCGCCAAGCGTGCAGCAGGGTCTCATAGTCCACGGTCACGCCCTGCCCTTCCTCATCCGCCAGTTTGGGTTTGGGCGCGCCGGGTTGATCAAACCAATATTGCGGATCACGCGGTTCAGCCAGTCGCGGCTGACAGCGTTTCATCCCACCCATTTGTTGCAAACGAGCCAGGGTTTGATCCTGCGCCGCCGCCAGATTATCCATCACCCGTTGAGGCGTCGCCTTACCCCGCACTGCCTCGCCGAGGCGTGTCCACCACAACTGCGCCAGCCGTGGGTAGTCGGGCACGTTGATGCCGGTCGGCGTCCAGGCGACGCGCGCCGGACTGCGGTAAAATTCGACCAACCCGCCGAGGCGGGGGGCCGCTTCGCTCATCGCCGCCGAACGAAGGTCGCTGTCGCGAATCGGCGTCAGCCCGACCAGGGTTTTCTTGAGCGACACGGTCTTGCAGGTCGTGAACTGGGCATACAACCAGGCGGCCTGACGACGTTGCAGCGGCGTGTTGTTCAACAGCGTCCAGGAACCACAGTCTTGATAACCCAGTTTCATGCCCTGTTCCCAGTACGCGCCGTGCGGCGACGGCGCGACCCGCCATTTCGGAGTGCCGTCGCCGTTGACCACCGGCAAGCCTTCTTTAAGCAAATCCGCGGTAAAAGCGGTGTACCAGAACACTTGTTGCGCGATGTTGCCCCTTCCGGGCACCGGCCCGGCCGTGGAAAAGTCCATTTTCATGGCTTCCGGCGGCGCGTACTGGCGCAACCACTCCAGATATTTACGCAGCGCGTACACCGCCGCCGGGCTGTTCAGCGCTCCGCCCTGGCTGACGCTGGAGCCCACCGGATGGCAATCTTCCACCCGAATACCCCATTCATCCACCGGATGGCCATTGGGTAATCCAGGATCGCCCACCCCGGCCATCGACAACCAAGCGTCGGTAAAGCGCCAACCGAGCGAGGGATCGACCTTGGCGTAGTCCATATGACCGTACACTCGGCGCCCGTCCAGTTCCTTGACTTGGTTGGTAAAGAAATCGGCGATGTCTTCGTAGGCCTTCCAATTCAGGGGAACGCCAAGCTCATAATTGTAGCGTTGGCGGAACCCGGCTTTGAGATCGGAACGCTGGAACCAGTCATGGCGGAACCAGTACAGATTGGCGAACTGCTGGTCGGGCAATTGATAGACTTTGCCATCCGGTCCGGTGGTGAAGCTCAGGCCGATAAAATCCTCAAGGTCGAGCGTGGGCAGGGTGAACGCCGCGCCCTCGCCGGTGATCCAGTCAGACAGCGGAACGGCGCTTTCATAACGATAATGCGTACCGATAAAGTCGGAGTCGTTAACGTAAGCGTCGTAGAAGTTGCGGCCGGTTCGCCCCTGCTGTTGGATGCGCTGGACCAGCTCACCCTCGCTCACCAGGTCATGGACTACGCTGATGCCGGTAATTTCACGGAATGCTCGTGCTAAAAAACGAGATTCGTAGGCATGGGTGGGGATGGTCTCGGAAACGACATAAATCTGCTGGCCGCGAAACGGTTCGGCGGCGTGGATGAAGAACTCCATTTCCTTCATTTGCTCGTCGAAAGACAAGGTCGATGGGGTAAATTCGCCGAGCACCCAGCGCCGCGCGGCGGCGGTGCGCAGCGTGCCAGTCGCTTCCTGCGCGTGGGTCGACATCGGGAACGTGGCGGCCAATCCAAGGGCGACCGCGCCTTTTATGAGCGTCCGCCGTTCGCAATCGCAATGATCATGAGATAGGGATGGAATCGGCATGGGGTTAATCTCGTGCTGGTGTGTTGATGGCGTGAGCTTGAAAAGCCGGGGAAGGAGTTCCGTTCCCCGGTTTCTTGTAACAATCAACGGAAATTGACGTTGCTGGGATCTTGCAGGACCAAGTACAGCAATCCGGCCAGCACCGCGCCGAGGATGGGACCGACCACTGGGATCCAGGCGTATCCCCAGTCGCTGTCACGCTTGCCGCCCGGCATGGGCAGGATGGCGTGCATGATGCGGGGGCCGAGATCGCGCGCCGGGTTGATGGCGTAACCGGTCGTCCCGCCCAGCGACAAACCAATCGCCAGCACCAGCAGGCCCACGGGCAGTGCGTCCAGGGCACCCAGACCAAACACCGACACCGCCAGGAACAGCACGGCAAACACCAGCACGAATGTGCCGATAATTTCGGAAAGCAGATTGGAAACGGTATCGCGGATTGCCGGTCCGGTGCAGAACACCGCCAATTTGAGGTTCTGATCCTCGGTCGCGGCGAAGTGGAGCCGGTACATCAGCCAGACCAGAAAGGAACCAATGAAGGCGCCGATGAATTGGGCCAGCACGTAAATCGGGACCCGAGCCCACTCAAATTTACCGGCGATCGCCAACCCCACGGAAACCGCTGGATTGAGGTGCGCGCCGCTAAAGGCCGCCACCGTGAACACCGCCACGAACACCGCCATGGCCCAACCCCAGGTAATCACGATCCA
>JAGRHK010000075.1 GCA_020444985.1 Candidatus Competibacteraceae bacterium | reverse complement strand
GTCGCGCGCCTGTCCATCGGCGGCCAGCAAGACTGCGCCGATTTGCGTTTGCGTCTCGAAGTCCTCGCGCGGTTCGCCGCTGACGCCGACCACAACCCGTCCGCCGCCGATGGGTTGATTCTGTCCTGCTTGCAGTTCGCGCATGATGATTTCTTACTCCCCACTCATCGCCCGTGCGAAATCCCCATTCCCCTATTTTTAAAGGAGATAAACATTTACATAATAGGCAGTAAATCGGAAAAATCGTGGATCGCCGGAAATCCATCCACGATCTGGGGCGGGTCGACGGAATCGGGCCGCCGCACCGCTACCAAGCATCGGACGCCATAATCCTGTGCTGCGCGCAGAATGGATACATTATCATCCACCAATAAGGTCGTTGCCGGATCGAAAGGCGCGATAGCTTGTAATCGCGGCCAGAATTCCGGCTGTTCCTTGACCCATCCAAGCGTATGGGCGCAAATCATGCCGTCAAAATGTCCGGTTAACCGGGTTTTTTCCATCTTCAGCGTCAGACTGTGCGGGTGCGCATTGGTCACCAGGAAAACCCGCTTGCCAGCAACGCGCAAGGCATCCAGGAATTCCGTAACATGAGGATGGACCGCGATCAGGTGCTCGATTTCGCGTTTCAGGGCCACAATGTCCAGCGCCAGTTCTCGCGCCCAGTAATCCAGACAATACCAGTCGAGCGTTCCTTCGACCGCCTGCGTGCGCGCTTTGATGTCGATGCGCGCCTGCTCCAGGGGTAAGCCGTGACGCTCCGCGTAGCGCACTGGAATCAATTCCCGCCAGAAGTGGTTGTCGAAATGCAGATCCAGCAGGGTGCCGTCCATGTCGAGCAGAACCGTGTGAATCGTTGGCCATGGCAACCGCAAGGTCATGGAAAAACTCCGCCGACAAGCGGCTTGAGGTGAATTTGTGTAAAATTAGTATGTGAATGCATGATTGATTAATGTGCTCCATACCATTATACCGATATACCGACCTGTGAGGTTTTTCACGTCATGAACGACGTCCCTCCTGTTGCATTGTCCGCCCTGGCGGAGCCGGTTCAGGCCATCGCCCGGGAGGCAGGACGCCGCATTCTGGACGTGTACGCCGGTTCCTTCAGTATTATCCAAAAAGCCGATCAAAGCCCGGTGACCGAGGCGGACCTCGCCGCCCATAGCTGTATCCTGCGCGGATTGATGCGCTTGACCCCCCGGATTCCGATTCTGTCCGAAGAAGCCCCCGAAATCAGTTTCGCGGAACGCAGCCAATGGGAACGGTTATGGCTGGTCGATCCACTGGACGGTACGCGCGAATTTATTCGGCGCAGCGATCAATTTTCCGTGAACATTGCCTTGATTCACCAACATGAGGTCGTGTTTGGACTGGTGCTCTCGCCGATCGACGGCGTTTGTTACTACGCTTGGCGTGGCGGCGGCGCCTGGAAGAAACCCCGCAGCAGCAAACCTGCTTGGCGTATTCAGGTCGCTCAGAGCAGCCATCAGCCTCCTCGGGTGACCAGCAGTGAAGCGTCCTACCGGAGCCGCCGCTTGCGGGATTATTTGCAACAACTGGGCGACTATCGACATCTGTTCATGGGCAGCGCCCTGAAATCGTGCCTGATCGCCGAAGGGAAGGCCGATCTTTATCCGCGCTTCGGGCCGACCGGCGAATGGGACACAGCCGCTGCGCAAATCATTATCGAGGAAGCGGGGGGACAGATGACCGACATGCAGTTACGGCCGCTGCGCTATAACACCCGACCCGTATTGATTAATCCTGATTTTTTTGCATTTGGCGACACCGGACGCGATTGGTCCCGTTATTTATCGCAACGTCAACTTCCGGGGCAATTAGTGATTAGTGATTAGTGATTAGTGATTAGTGAAAAACAAAACCAAACCAGACTTTATTGAGTTCCGCCATGCCCTACGACCGTTACCGCCTTGATCTGGAAAGGGAAGGATTCCAGCATGATCCTGCCCAGGAACGCGCTATCCTGCACTTGCAGAAAGTCTATGATCAATTGATGGCTCAACCGGAGCCAACGCCCGTCAAGAAGGCAAGCGGCTTGTTAAGCCGGCTCACTGGCCGCGATAGACCCACCGCCACGAGTAGCCCGGCGGTTCGCGGACTCTACATGTGGGGCGGCGTCGGTCGCGGCAAGACTTATCTGGTAGACACGTTTGTCGATGCATTGCCGCTGAAACACAAGCAGCGCATTCACTTTCACAGTTTCATGCGCGCCGTTCACGGCGAACTCAAACAGCTTAAGCAGCAACAGGAACCTTTGCGCATTGTCGCCCAACGTTTTGCCGAAAATGCGCGCGTCATCTGTCTGGATGAGTTCTTTGTTTCCGATATTACCGACGCCATGTTGCTGTACGGTTTGTTGAAAGAACTGTTTGCTCAGGGTGTGACGTTAATTACGACGTCCAATATCCCGCCGGATGATTTGTACAAGGATGGTTTGCAACGGGCGCGCTTTCTGCCAGCGATTGATTTAATCAAGCAGCATCTGGATATTTTAAATGTGGATGGCGGTATCGATTATCGGTTGCGCTATCTGGAAAAGGCCGAGATTTATCATTACCCGCTGGACGACCAGGCCGAGCAGGTTTTGCATGAAATATTCAGCAACATTGCGCCTGAGCCGGGGCATCGTGGCGGCGATCTGGAAATCGAAGGCCGTTTTATTCCTACCCTGCGCGCAGCAGACGATATTGTCTGGTTCAACTTCCGGGCCATTTGCGATGGGCCGCGCGGCACGAACGATTACATTGAAATCGCGCGCTGCTTTCACACCGTGCTGATTGCCAACATCCCGGTGATGGACTGGCAGATGGAGAATCAGGCGCGGCGTTTTGTGAATCTGGTCGATGAATTTTATGACCGGAGCGTAAAGCTGATCCTCTCCGCCGCTGCGCCGCCGCATGAACTCTATACCGGCCAGAAGCTGAAATTCGAGTTCCAGCGTACGGTGAGCCGCTTGCAGGAAATGCAGTCACATGCTTATCTGGAACGGCCGCATGTACCGTAGATTTTGCGGTTCTGCCACGCGTGGCGCGTCCGCTCAAGGCGCATCCCAATAATGCCGATGCTTGCTGCGCTCACGTTCCAGAACCCGCGGTTGACCCGGCTCCAGGCGAAAGGTCAGCGCGCCTTCATAGGAGGCATCGAGCAAGGTCGCGCCAATGGCCTGATACCGAGCCACGGTATCGGCGCGCGGGTAGCCGTAGCGGTTATGGTAGCCGGTGGCGAACAGGATGTAACGCGGACGAACCACTTCGAGAAAGGCCGGCGTCGACAAATTGCGGCGACCCTGATGCGGGGCGACCAGCACTTCGGCGCTTAACTGGTTCCCATAAGCTTTCGCCAGCGCGACTTCAGCGCGTGTTTCAATATCGCCAGGCAGCAGTACTCGACCGGCGATCCCTGCGACTTTGAGAACGCAGGAAGCGTTATCGTCACGGAAACCGCTGGGCGGCGGATGCAATATCTGGAAGCGCACGCCATCCCATTCCCAAGCTTGGCCGGCCCGACACGGTTTGGCGCCGTCGATGGGCGTTTGCTCCGGCGCCGAGGTCAGCATGCGCGCTACCGGCAACAACTCCCGCAACGAGCGCACTCCGCCCACATGCTGGCTGTCGGCGTGACTGACGATTAGGGTATCCACTCGCTCCACACCCTGCCAGCGCAGGAAAGGCGCGAGCGCTGCGCGTCCAGCGTCCAGCGTGGAACCGAGCCGCGGGCCTGTATCGTAGACCAGGACATGATTCCGGGTGCGCACGACGGCCGACAGCCCCTCGCCGACATCCAGCAAGGTGAACCAGAATCCGCCGGTGGCTGGCCCCGAAATCGGCGGCCACAGCAACGGCAAACACAGAGGAATGCCCAGCCAGCGCCCCGGCAAGCCGCGTGGCGCCAGGAGCCAGGCCACACCGGTCAGGGCCAGGACCAATGTCCAGATCGACGGCGTCGGACGGTGCAATACCAGGCCAGGCCATTGCTCCAGCCAACGGAGAATTTGCCATAACCCTTCCATGTCCATGGCCGCCAAATTCAGGATCAACGTCTGCAAGGTCGCGCTCACGGGCGTCAACAGCGCCGCCAGCAAACTCAGGGGCAGCACGGTCAGCCCCATCCAGGGAATGGCCATCAGGTTAGCCGCTGGCGCTATCAGTGGGAACTGTTGAAAGAACAGGAGCGTTGGCGGCAGCAGTCCCAGCGTTATGTGCAATTGCAGGCGCACCGTCTGACCGAATGGATGCTGCGCATGCCAACGACCGCTGACGCTGTAAAGAATGATCGCCACCGCCCCGAAAGATAGCCAGAACCCGATGCTCATGGGCGCGCCCGGATCGACGATCAATACCGCCAGCAACGCCAGCGCCAGAATGCGTCCAGGAGCCGCAGGACGCAAGGCGATCAGCGCGAGCATGGCCACGGCGATCATGAGAAAGGAACGCTGGGCGGGTACAGCCAATCCAGACAGCAGGGTATAACCGCCCGCTCCGATTAGCGCGCCCAGCGCTGCCGCGCGCGTGGCGGGCCAATACAACGTCCAGGCTGGGATTCGACTCCACAAGCTCCAGATCAACGCGAACGTCAGACTGGCGATCAAGCCAACATGCGTACCGGAAATCGCCATCAGGTGACTGGTGCCGGTGCGTCGAAAGGTTTCCCATTGCCAAGAATGGATGCCGCTTCGTTCGCCCACCGCCAGGGCCGTTAGAATGCCAATCGATGGATTGCCTGGCAGCGCTTGTTGAAAACGATCAGCGATCCATTGGCGGTAACGGTTCACCGGATAGCGCTCAGCCTCGGCGAGCCGGCGCGGCGGCGGGTGGCGGCGGATGGAGCCGGTCGCGATGATGTCCTGAGCATACAACCAGCGTTCATAATCAAAGCCGCCAGGATTACGCAGTCCCCAGGGTTTTTTAAGGCGCACGGTGAATTGCCAACGGTCGCCAACCCGCAGCGTTGGCGCGGCGACCGACTCCTTTGCCCCAGCAGTCCCGGTTCTGTCATTGTCCCACCAAGACAGGCGTAGTCGGTGGCCCGCCATGCGCGTTGAGCGTTGTTCGTCGCCCACGACCGCAGCGACCGTGAAAACAAAACGGGTACTGCGACCCTCATGATCCGGGCGTGTCGCGATCCAGCCCTCGACCGGGAATTCCCTATCCGCCATTTCCGCAGGCAGCACCGCAACCGAAGGCGCTAGCAGCAAGGCCCACAGGAATCCCCCCAGGCTCCAGGCTGGCAGTCGTAACCAGCGGATGCGCCATGCAACAAGAGCGACGCCAGGCAACGCCAGCGCCCAGCGCCGATCCAGTAGCTCCGGCAGCGCTTCCAGAAGCAATAGGCCGATTAGAAAAGCGATGGCGCCCAAGCGCATGGCGTATCAAACATCAAGTCCCCGTGATCTAGTGCGAACGCTATGATCGCCGGATCGAAAAAGCGGCGCGTCAATAACTGCAATGGAGCCGACCTGCGAGGATAATGGTCGGAAATTCGGAAATGAGGCGTTTTGCTCTGAACATTCAAGCAAGTGATTTGCGCCATTGCCCGTTGCCGGTCCGGTTTGAAAAAACGGTCAGATTTTGCAAGTCGTGGATCGATTCGTTCATAGCCGGGGCGGATGGTCCTTCTCAACTCAACTGACATCATCATGCCGTATCAGCCCGCCCTCATCTTTCCTCGAAAAAGTCGAACATCGCGTATACAATAACCTCGCATTTAATAGTGCCTTGACTCCTCAATCCGAACAATATCGATAAATAGTTTTTCAAGGAGCACATGATGTCTTCGAAGATGCTGAAGAGTGCGATGGCGATGGCCTTGGCCGGTGGTTTTTTCGCCGGGGCCGTACAAGCTTACGAGGCCGGCGACTGGGTGGTCCGTGGCGGTATCTGGGGCGTGTTCCCCGAGTCCGATAATTTGACGTTCACTATTCCCCCGCCTCCGCGTGGCGGAACGCGCGCTACCCTTGAAGTCGACGATGCCTACAGCTTTGGTTTTAACGTCACGTACATGATCAATCCCAATATTGGCGTGGAACTGCTGGGCGCTTGGCCCTTCAAGCACGATATCAGCATCAATGGACTGGGCGATGTTGCCGAGACCAAGCATTTGCCGCCGACGGTCAGTGTCCAGTATCACTTCATGCCAAGTGGCTCTATTCACCCTTATGTGGGCCTTGGCCTTAACTACACGACCTTCTTCAGCGAGAAGACGAAAGGCGCTCTGGAAGGCGCCAGCCTGAAGCTGGACGATTCCTGGGGCGTGGCTGGACAACTGGGCATCGATGTTGACGTCGCTCCAAACTGGTTCGTGAACGCTGATCTGCGCTACATCAGTATTAGTACCGACGCGACGGTGAGCGGCCTGGGTAAGATCGGTACTGTCGACATTAATCCCTGGGTATTCGGTCTGAACGTGGGCACCCATTTCTAAGATGAGTCATTACGAAAATGCCCCCTACCGCCAGGCAAGGGGCGTTTTTTTAAGCCTTTTCGGGATAGCCGAGTTCTGCCAGAGTAGCGCTCAGCTTCGCTCGGATATCACTATCGGCTTCCACCGTGACCTGACCGTTCGGCACATCAACCTGTACGGCGTGCACCTGGGAATTCTTGCTCAGCCCATCCCGGATGGCGCTGGCGCAACCCTGACATTTGACATTCTGAACCGCAAATTCAATTTTCATTTCAGCAATCTCCTCATAAACTCAGTGCTTTTTGAAAATTATCGTTAATTTATCAATAATTTGCTTTCGTAGAAGTCCGCTTGTGGGCGATAATCCAAAAATTGCCCATCAGCGGACCTCCTACTCTCGATTAAGTTGGTTTCTGTACAGATTCTAAAGTTTTTCGCGACATCAAGACTAATTTTTCTATTGAATTAATAATAGCTTATCAATAATTTTAGATAAAAGAAGTTTTCAGCAATATCTCGCAATGTGTTGCACTAAAATAGGTCATCGCATGATTGCGATGCTTTAAAATAAAGCATCGCGTATGGTTTTTATGACCCCTGAAGCTCGATATCTTACCATTGTAATTAATAAAATTATAATGTGGTATGTTTTATGCTTATTAAATCTTCGGGCATAACCCTGCGCACTCTATTGATTCCAACATAACCCCCCCGAGGAACTTGCCATAATGAAAGCTGCTGATGTGATGAAGCTGATGGAAGAAAAAGGCGTCAGGTTCGTGGACTATCGGTTCACGGACACCCGAGGCAAGGAGCAACATGTGACCGTACCTGCTAG
>JAGRHK010000074.1 GCA_020444985.1 Candidatus Competibacteraceae bacterium | reverse complement strand
TCGCGTTGTTCCTCGGTGACGCGGATCAATTCCAGCAAATTGACTTGTGGAATGGCGAAGCGCTCGCCGCCGCTGGTCACGATCAGGGCGGGAACGATGGCCAACGTCAGAGGAATGCGAATCTTGAAGGTCGTGCCTTGGCCGAGTTCGCTTTCCAGATCAATCAGGCCGCCGATGTTCTCGATGTTGGTCTTGACCACATCCATGCCCACGCCGCGCCCGGAAATGTTGGTGATTTTTTCGGCGGTGGAAAAGCCCGCCAGAAAAATCAGCCGCCGCAGATCCTGATCACTCATGGCGTCGGCGCGCTCCAGGGTGATCAATCCTTTTTCCAGGGCCTTGTTGCGCAGTTTGATCGGGTTGATGCCGGCGCCATTGTCGGCGATTTCGATATGCACCTGACCGCCTTCGTGATAGGCGCGCAGCAGGAGACAACCCTCCTCGGACTTACCTGAAGCGTGGCGCACCGCCGGTAGCTCGATGCCATGATCAACTGCGTTGCGAATCAGGTGGGTCAGCGGATCCTTCATTGCTTCGATCAAGCTTTTGTCGAGTTCGGTCTCCTTGCCCTCCATCTCAACGTGCACCTGTTTGCCGCAACTGACCGCCAGATCCCGTACGATGCGGGGAAATTTAGCCCAAATGTTGCTGATTGGCTGCATACGGGTGCGCATGATGCCTTCTTGCAACTCACTGGTGATCAGGTTCAGGCGTTGCGAGGCCGCTATCAGTTGTGGGTTTTCCTGGAGCAGGGTGTATTCAACGATTTGATTACGCGCTAATACCAGTTCGCCGACCAGATTCATTAGCTTGTCCAGCAAGGGCACATCCACGCGAATCGAGCTTTCGGCGATACCCGGTCCGCCGCTGGCGGGCGCGGGAATCGGGGCGGCGCGTTCTGGCGCCGGGGTCAGCGCCGTGCGCGCCTGCGTTGCGGGTTGTGCAACCGGCTTGGCGTCGGGTTCCACAGGAGTTTGTGGCGTTGTCGTGGGTTCCGGTTGCTGAGTCGCAGAGGAAGCAGACGACGGGGCCTCTGGAGCTGGGGGGGGTTCGAGAAAAAAAACTGCGCCAGGGGGTAAGCGTTCACTGCCTGCGTGACTGGCGCCCGCATTTTCCGCTTCAGCGGCAGAAGATTCATGAACGACCGGTGGAACATGCGCTGGTTCTGGCGCGGGAGGAGGCGATGCGGGTAGGGCAGGTTCAGATTCAGGTCGGGACGCGGGCGTTGCGGAACCTCCTTCCTTAAGACGATTCAGCGTTTCAATCAGGTTGGCATAACTTTCTTCGCCATCCGCTTCCGTGCGCTCAATTTCCCCCAGCATGGTGCGCACGGCGTCCAGCATGGTTAACAGCGCGCTGGCGATCTCCTGGGTAAAATTCAGTTTGCCGTCGCGCAACAACGATAAGAGGTTTTCCCCGGCATGGGCCAGTTTTTCAAGATGGCCGAAACCCAGGAAGCCACAGGTTCCCTTAATCGTGTGAACGGTGCGGAAGATGCTGGCGAGCGTGTCCCGATCATCGGGATTCTGCTCAAGCATGACAAACTTATTATCAAGCTGATCCAGGCCTTCCAGGCTTTCGGTTAAAAATTCTACAATGATTTCATCCATAGCGGCAGGATCGCCCAGACATGTTGCCCCATGTTACACCCACTCTATTGTGAGATCAGCGCAAACGATGTATTGAATTTTAGATGCTGTGGAAGAAGTTAACCGATTAATTACGATAATCCGCTTGCGGACAATCCTCGTCAGAATCGCCCGCAAGAGGGGCTTTGAATCAACAAAATAATCATTATCAAAGAATGATCTGAATCGCTGCCGGAACAGAGGATCGATTCAGGGTACGCATGGCGTACCCTACGGCTTGCGGCATTGATCCTGGCGGTTCGGGATCAGATTTCGCCCCAGCCGAACACTTCTACCGCACGGAACAGGTCGTTATCGGTGACCATGCCCACCGGATTACCGTCCATTTCGACCACCACGCGGCGGACATTGGCCTCAGCCATGCGCTGTGAAGCTTCGGCCAGCGACATTTCGCGCTTGACCGTGACGAGTGGCCGGGTCGCGATTTCTCCAACCGGCACGCGCGCTGGCGAGCGATTGACGCTGATGATCTTTTTGAGCACATCGCGGTCGGTCATGATGCCCCAGCGACCGCTGGCGTCGGGTTCGACCATGACGGCATTCACGCTCTTCTCGATCATGACATGCATAGCGACATTGACCATATCGTCATTCTTCACCGTGACGACGGGCGACATGATGCCGCCAACTGTGGTCGGCATGCGTCCGGAAGCCAGCATGGCCTGCAGCGGATCGGCCACGCGCTGCGCTTCCAAAGCGCGCCGTTCCGCTTCGAGCGCCTGCCGACGCCGTTCCGCTTCAGCGCGCAACACGGCGCCTTGGGCTTTCATCTTGGCGATGATCAGGTCGCCGAACTTGCTGGTCGGCACTTCAGTCGCGCCATCCATCTGCCGGGCAAAGTCATAGGTGACCGTCTTGTCGGCAATGACCTGCGTCAGCGCAGTTTCGATCAGATCAGCGGCTTCCTTCCAGCCCATGTACTGCAGCATCATCACCCCGGACAGCATGAGCGAGCCGGGATTGACCTTGTCCAGATTCGCGTACTTGGGCGCGGTGCCGTGCGTGGCTTCGAAGACGGCGACATGATCCGCCATGTTGGCGCCTGGGGCGATGCCGATGCCGCCCACTTCTGCGGCAACCGCATCGGACAAATAGTCGCCATTCAGGTTCATGGTGGCCAGCACCGAGAACTCTTCCGGCCGCAGTTGCAGGAGCTGGAAAATGATATCGGCGATGCGGTCCTTGATCACCACCTTGCCGGGCGGCTGCTTGCCGCCGTAGACGCTGTACAATTCGTTTTCGGTGATGGTCTGATCCGGGAACTCATCACGCGCCAGTTCGTAGCCCCAGTTACGGAAAGCGCCTTCCGTGAACTTCATGATGTTGCCCTTGTGCACCAGGGTCACGCTGTCGCGGCCATGCTCGATGGCGTACTGGATCGCCTTGCGCACCAGCCGCTTGGAGGCAAAGGGTGAAATCGGTTTGACGCCGATGCCGGCTTCGTTGAAGAATTCCGCGCCTAATTCATCGCGCAGGAATTTGGCCAGCTTGGTGTTTTCCGGCGAACCGGATTTGTATTCGATGCCGGCGTAGACGTCTTCAGTATTCTCGCGGAAGATAATGACGTCCACCTTTTCGGGGTGGCGCATGGGCGAGGGCACGCCGGGATAATAACGGACGGGGCGAACGCAGGCGTACAGGTCCAGGTCCTGGCGCAGCGCCACATTCAGTGAGCGAAAGCCACCGCCGACCGGGGTGGTCAGGGGACCTTTGATGGCGACTACCAGTTCCTTGATAGCCTCCAGGGTTTCCTCGGGGAAGTAATTGCCATCATACAGTTCTGCGGCTTTTTCGCCCAGGAAGATTTCGCACCAGTGGATCTTTCGCTCTCCGCCATAGGCTTCCTCGACCGCTGCATCCCAGACGCGCAACGAAGCGCGGGTAATATCTGGACCGATGCCGTCACCTTCGACGTAACCGACCACGGGTTGATCAGGAACGTGCAACTTGCCATCCTTGACCGTGATTTTTTCACCGTTTGCAGGAATGCGAATATGCTGGTAGGCCATGGGCCCTCCTTCTCATTTTGGTTTCCACAGGGCATTGAATTCTGGAACGCGCAGCGCGTGAGAAAATGCCGTATTCGGCGCGAAAAACGCGAATCAAGCTACACGCAAACGCTGTTTCTGTCCATGATAAGGGTATATCGGCCGTCTGCGCCGATTGCTTGAGTGACCGAGAGATCATCATGACCTTAAATGAACTGCGTTACATCATTGCGGTCGCCCGTGAGCGCCATTTTGGCCGGGCGGCCGACGCTTGCCATATCAGCCAGCCTACTCTGAGCGTGGCAGTGCGAAAACTGGAGGAAGAACTGGGCGTTGCCCTGTTCGAACGTGCGCCGGGCGAAGTGACGATCACCCCCGTCGGTCGGCGGGTCATTGAACAGGCGCAGCGGGTTGTTGAAGAGGCTGCGGCGATCAAACAGATTGCGCGCCAGGGTCAGGATGATTTATCCGGCATGTTGCGGTTGGGGGTGATCTACACCATTGGTCCCTATCTGTTGCCGCACCTGATTCCACGCCTGTATCGCCGCGCGCCCGACATGCCATTGCAAATCGAGGAAAGTTACACGGCAATATTAAGCGAGCAGCTCAAGGGCGGCGATCTGGATGTGTTGATCCTCTCATTGCCGTTTGACGAACCTGGCCTGTTGACGCAAGCCGTCTATGAAGAACCGTTTGTTGTATTGATGCCGACCGGTCATCCGCTGGAACAAGTGGACGTTATTGACTCGGCCACTTTAGCGCAACAGGATTTGTTGTTGCTGGGTCCCGGTCATTGTTTCCGCGACCAAGTGTTGCGTTTTTGCCCGGAATGCAATCAGTTGAGCGTGACCTCGGGCAATATGCAGAAGACTCTGGAAGGCAGTTCGCTGGAAACCATCCGCTTGATGGTGGCGACGGGCATTGGCATCACGGTATTGCCATACACGTCGGTCAGCGGTTATGCCCATGCCAGCGATCTGCTCAGCGTCCGACCGTTTGCCGCACCCGCGCCGACGCGAGTCGTGGCGCTGGCTTGGCGCAAGAGTTTTCCCCGTCAGCAGGTCATTACCTTGTTGGGCGAGGCAATGCGCGCCTGCCCGCTGGGCGAGTCGGTGCGGACTCTGTAAATGCGCTTTAACCAAACGCTTCCGGTCTGAACCCAACCAGCGGCAACAACTGCTTCAACCCCTTCCATACGGCGTCGGGATCCGTCCCGCGCAAGGTAATATGCCCCACTTTGCGTCCAGATCGCGGGGTTTTGCCATAGTCGTGATAATGCGCGTCGGGCAAGGCCAGCACCGCTGATCGTTCGGGTAGAGCGCCAATACAATTCAGCATCACGGCATGGCCAACGGCTGTGGTTGCTCCCAAGGGCAAATCGAGAATGGCGCGCAGATGATTCTCGAATTGCGAGGTTGCAGCGCCCTCAATGGTCCAGTGCCCGGAATTATGGACGCGCGGCGCCATTTCATTGGCGATCAGACGACCCTCCTGAATGAAAAACTCGATCGCCAGCAGCCCGACATAATTCAACCGATCCAACAAGCGGTGCGCGTAATCCCAACCTTCCTGCTCCAGCTCCGGCATGAAACAGGGCGCTCGGGACAGGCGCAGAATCCCTTCGCGATGATGATTTTCCACCAGTGGATAGAAGGCGGTGGCGCCGTCGCGGCGTCGAATCGCCAGCACCGAGACTTCGCGCTCAAAGGGGACGAAGCTTTCCAGGATCAGCGGAACGCTGCCAAGCGCCTGCCATGCGGGTTCGAGATCTTGCGGGGTGCGTAAAATGCGTTGGCCCTTGCCATCGTAGCCTAATCGGCGCGTTTTGAGCACAGCGGGCAAATGGATCCGCTTTGCTGCGCTTTGGAGTTCTTCAAAACTATCAATCGTTGCAAAATTCGGCGTTGGAATGCCCAACTCCCAGAACAGGGTTTTTTCAGACAGACGATCTTGCGCCTTCGCCAACGCTTCGGCAGGCGGATGAAACGCAACGCGTTCCGCCAGAATATGGGCCGCTGCCGCCGGCACGTTCTCGAAATCGAACGTCACGACATCCGCCCAGTGGGCGAGTCGCGCCAATTGCGCCGCATCGTCGTAGTCGCCCTGAATCAGCGGCGCGACCTGTCCAGCGCAGGCGTCCGCCGCCGGATCGAGGATCTGGAAGCGCAAGCCCAGCGGATAACCGGCCAGCGCCAGCATCCGCGCCAGTTGTCCGCCACCGATGATCCCGACATTCACTGTACACTGCTCCGGGGATCGGGCTGACTCAGCACGTTTGCTGTCTGTTGGTCGCGGAAGGCGCGCACCGCTTCCCGAATAGCGGGATCCTGATTACCCAGGATCGCCGCCGCCAGCAATGCAGCGTTGATCGCGCCGGCTTTGCCGATGGCCAGCGTGCCGACCGGAACGCCGCCCGGCATCTGGACGATGGATAACAGCGAATCCAGACCTTTGAGCGCCTGCGATTGGACGGGTACGCCCAGCACTGGCAGGACGGTCTTGGACGCCGCCATGCCAGGCAGATGCGCTGCGCCGCCGGCCCCGGCAATGATGACTTGCAAACCACGCGCCTCGGCGCTCGCGGCGTAGTCAAACAATAAATCCGGAGTGCGATGGGCCGATACGACGCGCACTTCATAGGGCACTTCGAGCGCGTCCAGGGTGTCAGCGGTATGCTCCAGAGTACTCCAGTCTGAAGTGGACCCCATGATCAAACCAACTAAAGGTGTATTTTTAATGTTATTCATGTCTTCGTAGTGGTTATTTACCCCGGCGCACCGCCTAGGAACAAGCAGCGCGGGCAGGGTCAGAAGGCTTCGTTGACGCCGGTCATGTTTAAACTTGTCAAATTAATGACCCATTTTCTCATAAAAGCCCGCCTGGAAACAGGCTTGCCTCTTTGGCTGCCCGGCTTACCGCGCAGTGAAATAAATATCGCCATACCAGGCCGAGGCACTTTGTCCACTGTTGTCCGTATCGGTCATTAACGCTACAGCATCGATGAAATCGATCTTCTCACCGAACAATTGCTGGAAATCAGCGCGGATATTACGTTTTTCGCGAATCCAGCGCCCCGCGTTTTGCGCGCCGGACTGCAACGCCATGACTTGAGCGTTGGCCGTGTATGCATTCGGCCAGGTTGCGCCGATCGGCTGATTGCTGGCCCAGACATAAACCAGAGAGCGGGTTTTCCAAAACGCTGCGCCGCCGGAAACGACCACATAAACCCGCGCGGGGTAATCATCACCGGACTTGGCGCGTTCATCGACATGATGCAACACTCGATCCACCCGCCACGACCAGTTCAGCCAAGGGGTGCGGTCAAGATCGATCTTAATCTCTCGGTACAATCCCGAAGCTGCACCCTGGCTGTCAGCGAACAGCGCCGGTCGTCCGCTCCGGTTATCAAAGTGGTAACGGGTTTCTCCCTGAAAAGCTTTATCTTGCCAATGGGTGCGATCACCGGTCGAAAATCGGCCAATCATCACTGTTTCATCCGCCGCATCCGTTAAAGTGGCGACTGTTAGTAGCATGGCGCCAATGGATGTTTTTAATTTCAATGCGTTATTCTCCGTAGAAAAGAGAGTCAGTCATCGGTGGGCGCGCATAACGTGGCGGGATAGGGGGTGAACGAAGATTTTACCTTGAACTTTTCTCACAACGGACTGCCCCTGCTTTTGACACGCGA
>JAGRHK010000073.1 GCA_020444985.1 Candidatus Competibacteraceae bacterium | reverse complement strand
CTCAATGGAGTTCTTATTGCGCAATGAAACGTTGCGCCGTGAGTTGGCCGAACAGGGTTATGGCACCTTGATCGCCCGGCATAGCGAGGAGGCGATCATCAACGCCTATCTCGATCTGTATCAACAACTGCTGGCAACGTAGCTTCTTCTGAGGCGTGGCGACTTAACGCGATCAAGGCTCCAAAGGCGACAAACAGGTAGCAGGCCAGTTGCCGGGAAGTATAGGAAAAACTAAGCAGCCCGGCAGTTAGCAACGCCGTTGCCGCCGCCAGCCAGACTCCAGCGCGCTGGCGATTCTGGACAGACAGGCATCGCCAAACGCGCAGAAGTCGCACAAAAACAGCGCCCATCAACATCAGCAGTAAGCTCACCCCCAGCAGACCGGTTTCATACCAGGCATCCAATACGAAATTGTGCAGATGCTTGACCTGGTGACCCTGCGCGCCTAGCTGAAAACTGAGCACCTCTTCGCCGGCGTATGCGCCATTGCCGATACCGATCCCCAGCCATGCGCGAGGCGGAGGATGCGCCAGCGCCTGCCGCCAGAGCGCAGTGCGCCCAGCGGTAAAAGCATCCAGCGGTTGTTCAGGATCGAGTTGCATCTTAAGAAAGGGATGGATGTTCACAGCGATGGCGAACGCCAGCACCAACACAGCCAGCAGCGCCGTCCAGCGCAGACGCCATCCCAGCACTAAGCCGCTGAAGACCGTGAGCGCTGCGATCAGCCCGAGCAAGGCCGCTCGTCCTTCGGCGAGAGCTACATACGCTAAAACCAGCGCAACGACGCTGATCATGGCGATATAGCGCCAACGAAGCGGGCCGTTTCGCCAAAGCCAGGCCAGCAAAAACGGCGTTAAAAACGGCAGGGTATCTTCCCGCAATTGCGTTTCATGATCGAAGGGCTGACCGGATAAGCCGAGCAGATACCCAGGCAGCAACAAATAGAGTCCTGCCAGAGTCAACGCGCCGAATAACGCCATGCCATCCAATAACCGATCAGGATTCGTTGGCGATTCGCGCAAGGCAAGCGGGATCAGGAGCAACGTCACACTTTGCATCAGGAAACCGAGCCAGGTTCGTATTCCCGCTACGGGATCAACCGAACCGGGAATCGTCAGCAAAAACACCCCGAGCAACGCGAGGTAAAGCCGTAACATCGGGCGATCCAACCGCTCCTGGCGACTCCAGAAACTCAGCAACCCCCACAGCGCGTAGACACCGGCCAGGGTGTTGAACAGCCCGCGCCCACCCAATTGCGTCAAGGGTAATACCACTGGGGACAACCAGCCCCAGTGAAAAAATGCCTCCTGCAACCGGTCAAGTGGACGGATCATCATCGGCCATTTCCTGAACGATGCGCGAAAATGTTTCAAGAACGCGGGCAACCGTGATAGCGATCATGCCGCTTTGGCCCGCCGGCGGGGTAATTGCGTAGATAAAGCGGGAATGCGTCAGTGGCAATGAACCGCCGAACAGACCCAGCGCCGGCGTTTCCAGCGCGGCGGCCATATTCAGTACGCCGGTATCATTGCCAATGTAGCAACGACTGTTGGCCAGCAGGGCGGCCGTTTGCTCCAGAGGTAAAGCGACTGCATCCACCGCCACGCCGCCGCTATCTTGCACCCGGCGCAAAATCTCGTCAGCCAATGAGCGTTCCCCCGGACCACCAACGATGAAGATCGCGCCCGTATGGCAGCGAGGCAACGCCAGCGCCAATTCCGCAAAACGCATTGCGCCCCACTGCTTCCAGGGTTCGCTGCTGCCAATGCCCAGCGCAATCCAGGGTTGCGGCCAGTCGGAAAATCGTTCCGCCACGGCGTGTCGCGCTGTGGCCAGAACCGGTAATCGAGGTTCCGGTTCAAGTTGAGGAATCTCTAATAAATCCAGCAAGGCGTCACCCCGCACCATAGGCGACGCATGACGAAATTCAGCGGGTAACTTTACTGGAGTACTGAGCAGCAAGGGTTGCAAGCCGATGCCATAACCGATCCGCTCCGGGATGCGGGCCAGCCAAGCGGCCAATACATAGCGAGCGCTGGCATGCAGAAACCACACGCGCTGATAGTTTGCCCGTCGCAGCAGCGCCGCCAACCGGAACACGCCCCGAACGCCGGCATGATGACCGGCGTCACGCTCCAGCCAGAGAATGCGACCCACACAGGGGTCGGCGCATAATAAGCGGTCCGCCTGGGAGCGCGGTTTGGTCAGGATATCCACTTGTCCGGTCGTGGTCGTCGCGGCGATGGCGTGGATATGCGGCAGATGCCAAACCATATCGCCGATGCCCGGCAACGGTTGCACAATCAGCGTTCGACCGGAAGGCGCGAGCGTCATGCGCGGCTCCGGGGCAATGGACTCAGCGCTTCATAGAGCGCCAACGTGTCATCCAACATCCGTTGTAGGGTAAACACCGGTTCTGCAGGAACCAGCGGCGCAACCGTCAGTAATTCCGCTGCGCGTTGCGTCAGAACATCAAGATTGCCGGTCGGCGTCAACCCGGCGGGATAAATACAGCGCAGAATTTCGCCAACGCCGCCATGTGCGTAGCCAAGCACGGGCGTTCCCAGACTTAACGCCTCCAACACCGCACGGCCAAAGGATTCCGGTTTAGCCGACAGCGACAGCACTAAGGTGGAAACCGCATAAATCTCGCGCATGTCGGCGCGATGCCCGGTAAACAGGATCCCATCGCTCAGCCCCATCGCTCGAACCCGACGCTGCAATTGATCGGCATAGCGTTGCCGACCGGGTTCCACGCCGCCCACAATCAACCCGTAAACCGGGAGGCCCCGCGTCCGCAATCGGGCGATCAAATCGATGAATTCTTCATGGCCCTTGAGCCGACTCAACCGGCCCGGCAACGTCAACGTCTGAGCGCCTCGCAATTGTGGATAGCGCTGATGCCATGCCTGCAACCACTCCGGCGTCGGTTGATAACCATAGGGAAATTGCGCGGGATCGACACCGCGCGGAATCAGTTGAATGCGCTCTGCAGGCAATCGCGGATAATGGCGTTGCAGGTAATCCTGGATCATTTCCGATACGGCGATCACCCGCTCCCCATAGGTCATGACAGTGCTATAACGGGAGACCGAATACCGGCCGTGAACGGTCGTGACAAAGCGCGGACGGCTCCGCAGCTCCATGCTCCGCCAAGCCAGCCAGGCGATCCAAGCCGGCAACCGTGAACGCGCATGCAGAATATCGATGCGCTGTTCCGTCAACCAGCGCCGCAATGGCCGGATCCAGCGCAAGGTCAGCGGCGACTTGACGCCCAGCGGCCAGCTCAGATGTTCGCTGCCCTCGTTAATCAATTGTGGAGCCAGGCGTCCGCCAGCGGAAATGACGATGGAGCGATGGCCACGCTGAACCAATGCCCGCGCTATTTCCAGCGTGCCTCGCTCCACACCGCCGCCGTTCAGCGCCGGAACCAGTTGCGCCACGCTCAGGCGAACCACCGGTCAATAATCCAGCGGGCGCTGCGTTCCGCTTCGTTGAAGGTTTCGGGGGGACGGCGCCAGGCATGAGTTCGCGACCCATCGCTAAAGAAAATCACCCAACCTTCGACAGCCAGTTGTTCCAGCCCCCGGCTGATGCGGCTGGACCGTTTGCGAGGAACGTCCAGCACCCCGACAGCGGCTCCGGACGTCAAGGCTTCGTAAACCATCGATACGCTGTCGGCGGTGACCCAAACCTGTCCGGCCTGCGCCAGTTGCGCTGGCAGCCAGTCGGGACCGGTTTCGGTAACGGGAATCACCGCACATCGCTCCCCGCAATCTAAATGTTCCAGAAAATCTGGCGGCGTGCGGCGCGATGTCGTCAACGTCCACTGCATGGCGGGAGTCGCCGTAATAATCGCAGCGATTTTCTGGTACAAGCCCGCGCTATCCCAGGAGAAATGCACGGAAGGGCCGCCAATCAGCAAAAGCCCTCGCGAAGCATTGAGCGTAGTGGACGGTTGAATGCGATTCAGCGCCCCGCGCGTGATTTGTACGTTCGGGCGAGTCGGCGGCGCATCATGAGCAGGGATCAGACATAAATCGAACAGGAACAGCGGCAGGGTGGGCCGCATCAGGACAATGACCTTGCCGTCTCTCATCCGACGAGCCGCCAACAGGGAAAGATGCGTTCGATGGCCAGCGCCCAGTATAAGGTCAGGATTTGGCAAATCGCGCCAAACAGCGCGTGGTCTCCCGAGTAAAACGCTTAGAGCAACCACCGCCGGTAGCGGTTCCAGCGTGATCATTTCGACGGGCCGCAAACGGCCGAGCGCATCGGCTAAGCCCTGGCTTTGATTATCGTGTCCCGCCTTGCCATCGCTGAAGCGCCAGACGACCAGCGGATGCGCCTGGAATTTCACTGGTCGTCGAGAAAGCGTCAGTCCACCAGCACGAAATCTGCGCTGCAATACGGACACTTGGCCTTGTTCGTGGCTTCAAGCGATAAATAAACCTTGGGGTGAGAGTTCCATAACATCATATCCGGCATCGGGCAGGACACCGGCAGGTCGGCGCGGTGGACTTCGTAGACCTTTTGAGCGTTTGGCGTGACTTGGGCGGAAACAGCGGCAGCAGCGGCCATGGCGGCATTCTCCTGATTTTTAACAAATGGGTCGGTCTATTATACTGCGCACTGTTACAAGATGCGCTTTGCTGAAAAGGCGCAAACGGAAGGGTCGATCAATCGGTTCCTGGACGGTTCCGAAACCCGGGACTCAGCCTTTGCGGCTTACGTCGATGCAAACGACATGCGAGACCCGCCCGGATTCCGCTGTGCTTCATCCGGGCTACAATTTTGGTTCTTCGCGCTGTCAAAACTTTAGCGGCAACCGACGCAGCAAATGCCTTAACAACCGGTTTGCAATCGCTGGAATCGTATGCAGAATACGCGAGATGATCTTTACTTGGCACGAACGCAAGCGGCAAACCAACCTGAAAAAGCACGGCTTCGATTTTGCCGATGCCGAACGAGTTTTTAATGACCCGGTTTGCACAGTCGAGGATTCGCGTGATTACGCCAGTGAGCAGCGGTTCAACTCCACTGGGTTTCTGGGCGCGGCCATCGTGACGATCTGCCATACCGAAACGGTCGATGAAATTCACCGCATTTCCATGCGCAAGGCCAAACCCCATGAAGCACAACGCCTCACCCGCTACCTCTACTAAATCCCCGCGATTGCGGATTGGCTTGAAAGACGTCAGCGAAGCCGAATTTGCCGAAGCGGTGCGCGCCCAATGGGGCCAACAGTGCGTCTCAATCATGCTGGATAATGACATCATCGCCTTTTTCAAAGCCAAAGCGGGAGAACAGGATTATCAAATGCTGATCAATCAGGCGTTGCATGACGTGATGCGCGGCGACCAACTGGAAGCGACCTTGCGCCGAGTCATTCGGGAAGAGCTGCATACGGTGCAATAAGCGTCAACCATTCGGGATAGACATCGCGGCGCCCATGCACCTGATCGAAGTACATTGCTTGCAGACGCTGAGTAATCGGACCGCGCTGGCCAGCGCCAATGCTGCGGCCATCGACTTCGCGAATCGGGGTCACTTCCGCCGCCGTGCCGGTGAAGAAGGCTTCATCTGCAATGTACACTTCATCGCGGGTAATGCGCTTTTCCCGCACCGGGATATTCAGGTCCGCCGCGAAACGAATAATCGTGTCGCGGGTAATGCCTTCCAGCGCGGAAGTCAGATCCGGGGTATAAATGACGCCATCGCGCACGATGAAGATATTTTCGCCGCTCCCTTCCGAAACATAACCTTCCGTATCCAGTAGCATGGCCTCGTCGTAGCCATCGCGCAGCGCGTCGGCAAGCGCCAGCATCGAATTCATGTAATTACCGTTCGCCTTGGCCTTGCACATGGTGACATTGACATGATGCCGACTGAACGAGGAGGTGCGAATGCGGATGCCGCGCTCCAGATTCTCCGCGCCCAGATAAGCGCCCCATTCCCAGGCCGCGACGATGACTTGCACTTTAAGATTATCAGCCCGAATCCCCATACCCTCGGAACCGTAGAAGCACATTGGGCGAATATAGGCGCTGGCCAGATTATTGGTACGCACTGCTTGCAGGCAGGCGGCGTTGATCTCGTCCTTGCTGTAGGGCATCGGCATCCCAACGATATGCGCGGAACGAAATAGCCGATCAGTATGCTCCTGCAACCGGAAAATCGCCGTACCTCGGTCGGTAGCGTAAGCGCGAACGCCCTCGAAAACCCCCATGCCATAATGCAGGGTATGCGTCAAAACATGGGTGTTGGCTTCGCGCCAAGGCGTGAGTTCGCCGTTATACCAGATCAGGCCATCGCGATCAGACATTGACATTTTTGGAATCCTTGCGGTGTTCGATAAGCTATTCGAGAAAGCGCCGGGGTGAGCGTTATCCGATTCATTGATAGGCTAAATATTAACGTAGATTGCCCGGTTTTAAAACGAAGGCACATGCGTCGCGGTCAGCATTCCTCCGCCTCAGCGCGCCTCGTCAGCCCGATGCAATCACGGAGTTGAAAATGCGCCGCGTCTTGGTAATGACTGCCAGGCGTTCCCGCCGCAAGGCTTCGGCCAGCGCCAAACCACTCAGCCCTTGCTCCACCAAGGGCCTGGCCTGAATCCCGGACACGGCCTGGTGAAGGCGTCGCAACAGTTCAGCCTGTGGATAATCGCGCTGCTCCAGTCCCAGGCGACCCCGGGCATCCGCTTCGCAAGCCAGCAAAAATTGCGCAAAACGTTGTGGCTTGCGCAGGGCGTCCAGACTTTGCAGAATTTTCAGCAAGGTCCCCGGACGCAGCTCCAGGGCGCGATGGCAATGCGTATGGTAACGAGCTGTCAGCACTCCCAGTTCCCGGTGCAGGCTGGGAACCCGCAGCCGCTGGCAAAAAATCCGCACCAGATCGGCGCCACGATCCTCATGCCCCACATGACGAGGCCATTCCTCGGGAGGCGTCATACCCTTTCCAAAATCATGAACCAATACCGCAAAACGGGTTACCACATCCGCTCCCAACCGCACCGCTTGAGTCAACGCCATCAAAGTGTGGATGCCGGTATCAATCTCCGGATGATGCGTGGGCGGCTGTGGTACGCCGAATAAACGATCCAGTTCCGGGAAAATGCGCGCCAGCGCGTCGCAATCCCGCAGAGTTTCGATAAACCGCTTGGGACATACTTCGCCCAGCGCGCGCACGGTTTCCGCCCAGACTCGTTCCGGCGTCAAGTGATCGACTTCGCCACCGGCAACCATCGCGCGCATCAGCTCCAGAGTTTCCGGCGCCACCCGGAAGCCAAGCGCGGCGTAGCGGGCGCTGAAGCGGGCCACGCGCAAAATCCGCACTGGGTCTTCAGCAAAAGCTGGGGAAACATGGCGCAACCAGCGGGCTTCGAG
>JAGRHK010000072.1 GCA_020444985.1 Candidatus Competibacteraceae bacterium | reverse complement strand
CGGAAAAGAACATTCCTAATCGGGGTCGGCGCATCCTTCGGCTCGATTTGAAATCCTCTGAAGGCCAAGCAACGGCGCTGCGCCTGATCGAAGCAGCAGACGCGCTCATTGAAGGTTTCCGTCCTGGCGTCATGGAACGGCTGGGTCTGGGGCCAGAGGTCGCGCTGGCGCGGAACCCGCGCCTGGTTTACGGACGCATGACCGGCTGGGGACAAACCGGCCCCCTGGCGCAAACAGCCGGTCACGATATCAACTACTTGGCGATCACCGGCGCGCTGCATGCCATTGGCCGCGCCGACAGCGGCCCCGTCCCGCCGCTGAATTTGATTGCCGACTACGGCGGCGGCGCGATGTTTCTGATCGTGGGCATCCTCGCCGCTCTTCTGGAAGCCCGCAATTCCGGCCAAGGCCAAGTTGTAGACGCCGCCATGACCGATGGCAGCGCCTTGCTGATGTCCGCCATGTACAGCCTGCGCGCGATGGGGTTCTGGACGGACCAGCGGGAGCGTAATTTTCTCGATGGCGGCGCGCACTTTTACGATACTTATCAATGCGCCGATGGCAAATGGCTGGCAGTCGGACCGATTGAGCCGCACTTTTACCAGATTTTGCTCGAAGGCTGCGGCGTGACAGATCCCGATCCCCGGCAGCAATGGCATCCAAAATCCTGGCAACCGATGAAAGCGCGTCTGCGCGAGGCATTCCGCACCAAAACCCGGGACGAATGGTGTGCGCTCTTTGAAAATACTGATGCTTGCGTGACGCCAGTGTTGAGCATGGAGGAAGCGCCCAATCATCCGCATAACCAGGCGCGTGAAACCTTCGTCGAATGCGCCGGCCTGACACAGCCGGCGCCAGCGCCGCGTTTCAGTCGCACCCCGGCAACAATTCAGGGACCGCCAGGAAAATCCATCGACGCCACGCACGACTGGCTGACCGGCTGGGGATTTTCCGAAAGCGAGATTACCCGGTTTGCATCGACTGAAGCCATTTGAACATGGAATTCACGGCCTGCCAGACCAGCGGCAGGAATCCGCTTTGTCGCCGAAGGGCGCGTGGTCAAGCCGGGCAAAATGATCACGGTTTCACGCGCCGATGTGTTTGCCTACGCCGATAACGCGCCAGTCCTTATCGCCACCTTGCTGGCTACGATGATCACGCAGCCCGGATAATCCGGCAAAATAACGCAAACCGTTTAACTCACTAAAAAATCAAACCAACCAAGGAGCGATCATGACCGCCAACTATGAAGACATCCTCTACGAGATCAAGAATGGCGTCGCCACCATCACGATCAACCGCCCTGACAAATACAACGCCTTCCGCGCCCAGACCTGCGAAGAAATGATCCATGCTTTTCAAAAAGCGGGCTGGGACCGCTCCGTCGGCGTCATTGTCCTGACCGGAGCGGGTAACCGGGCGTTCTGCACCGGCGGCGATCAGTCGGCGCACGCCGGACATTACGATGGACGAGGCGTGATTGGCCTGCCGCTGGAGGAGTTGCAAGCAGCCATCCGCGACGCGCCCAAGCCGGTCATCGCCAAGGTGCGCGGTTACGCAATTGGCGGCGGGCATGTGCTGGCGCTGTTGTGCGATCTGACGCTGGCAGCAGAGTCCGCCAAATTCGGGCAAGTCGGTCCTAAGGTCGGTTCAGTCGATCCCGGATTTGGCACAGCCTATATGGCGCGGGTCATCGGCGAAAAGAAGGCGCGGGAAGTCTGGTATCTGTGCCGCCAATACACAGCGGCGGAGGCGGTGCAAATGGGGCTGGCCAACAAGGCGGTCCCCGATGATGAACTGGACGCCGAAGTTGATCGCTGGTGCGCAGAGATTTTGGAGAAAAGTCCCACGGCGCTGGAGCTGGCCAAACGCTCGTTTAACGCCGATACCGCGCACATTGCCGGGCTGTCGTCACTGGGATTGAAAGCCGTCAGCCTGTTCTATGGCACCGAAGAGTCACAGGAAGGCGTGCGTGCGTTCCAGGAAAAACGTCCGCCAAAATTCCGGGATTGACCGGTAGCGATCATGAGCCTGTTACATCGATAGGTGTGATAAGCATCTGCCGGGACTGTTATTGAGGTGATCCGCCCCCTCGCAATTGCGCCGCCAGAAAGTCGATGAGAACTCGAACCCGATGGGGCATATGGCGATGACTGGGCAGCAAGGCGTAAATACCCAGCGCTGGCGGGGCAAACGACTCCAGGAGCACCTCGACGCTTCCCGCCGCCCGATAAGGCTCAATGATGAAATCCGGCTGCACGGCAATGCCCATTCCAGCCACTGCCGCCTCCATCAACGCCTCACCGTTATTGGCGCTGAGGCGGCTGCGCACCGGCGTCGACTCCAGACAGTCCCCAATCTGAAACAGCCAAGTCGCGTTGCGGGTATCGAGCGTGTAGGTCAGGCATTCATGATGCTTGAGTTCACCAGGGTGCATGGGGCGTCCACGTCGCGCCAAGTAATCGGGCGATGCGATGACGTATAACCGGCAACTCCCGACCTGGCGCGCAATATCGCCCGGCTCCAAATGATCCGTGATGCGGATGGACAGGTCGACGCCTTCCTCGATCAGATTCAAGCGCCGATCGGTATAGTCCATATCCAAGTGGATTTCGGGATAACGCTGGGCAAACTCCAGCAATAAGGGCAACAAACGCTTGAGACCGAAAACCAGAGGCAGACCGATGCGCAGCGGCCCACGCGGCGTCAGACGTTGTTCAGCGACCTCGGTTTCAGCCGCTTCGACCCGATCTAAAATCACCCGGCATTGTTCCAGGTAAGCAGCGCCGGCAGCGGTCAAGGTGAGCCGCCGGGTGCTACGCTCCATCAGTTTGACGCCCAGATAATTCTCCAACGCGGCAATCCGTCGTGTGACCACCGAACGCGCCACACCCAATTGCTCGGCAGCAGCGGTGAAACTGCCACGCTCGGCGACCCGCATAAACCAGTGCATCGCTCCCAGCCGGTCCATTGTTGCTGTTTCCGCAATAAAGATTTGTGAATTGTCGACTATTTCGCGCTCATCGGGAAGATTAGACTACCCCTATCCAATTTAGGAGCGTGCGTGATGAGTTCGATACACCCCCAGCGTCGTCCTCACCATGCATGCCCCTCTATTTCTTTCTGCTCACGGTCGGAGGTAATGTATGACATCCCGCTACACGGCAACGGCCAAGGTCCTGCACTGGCTGATGGCCCTTCTGTTGTTGGGTCTTCTGGCGCTTGGTTTCTACATGCAGGAACTGCCGTTGTCGCCGCAGAAGTTGCAACTTTACTCCTGGCATAAATGGGCCGGCGTGACCGTGTTCCTGCTGGTGCTGTTCCGCTTGGCCTGGCGCGTGATCCATCCGCCGCCGCCGTTGCCCGATCACATGCCCAAGGTCATGCGGCTCGCTGCCCATGCCGGCCACGCCCTGCTCTATGGATTAATGCTCGCTATTCCCCTATCCGGCTGGTTGATGAGTTCGGCCAAAGGCTTCCAGACCGTCTGGTTCGGCGTGTTGCCCCTTCCCGACCTGGTGGGGAAGAATCAGGAACTGGGCAATTTACTTCAGAGTGTTCACGAGAATCTAAACCTGTTATTCGTTGCGGTGATCGTTGGCCACATTGGCGCTGCGCTTAAACATCACTTCATCGACCGGGATGATGTGCTCACTCGCATCCTGCCCACATGCTCTACGGAGAAAAAGTCATGAAACCATGGTCCCGCGCGCTTGTGCTGAGCGTGATGATCGCCGGATCTTGCAACGTCCAGGCCGTGGAATATCGCCATATCCAAATCGCTCAGAGCGCTGTGACGTTCACCTATCAGCAGATGGGCGTAACGATGGAAGGAACATTCGGTCAATGGGTTGCCGACTTGCGTTTCGACCCGGATCAACCGACCGCTGCCCAAGTGACCGTTGATGTTGATCTAGCTCACATTGACACCGGTTCCGCCGAAGGCAATACGGAAGTCGCCGGAAAAGCCTGGCTTAACACGCCGACCTTTCCGACAGCGCGCTTCGTTGCAAAAAGCGTCGAGCCGCTAGGCGATCAACGTTATACAGTGACGGGTTCCCTGACCATCAAAGGCCGGACGCAGAACATCGTTATTCCAACGACCTTCACATCTCAAGGCCCTATCGGCGTATTTGCGGGTCACTTTACTCTGCATCGCGCTGATTTCGCCATCGGCGAGGGACCATGGGCCGCTTTCGACGTCGTCGCCAATGACATTCAAATTCAATTCCGTATGACGGTTCACGCGGATACAGCACCGTCTACAACTGCTCATCTTCCTCAACCTCAATCTCAACCCTGATAGGAGTATTTCATGCGCAACTTCAATAAACAGACGATCTGGGCCGCCGCTGTTGCGGTGGCCACCGCAACAGCCAGCATCAGCGCCCCCGTCTGGGCCGCGCCGGAAACCTACGTGCTGGATGGGACGCATACCTATCCGCGCTTTTCCTACAGCCATTTCGGCTACTCGACGCAGTTGAGCCGCTTCGACAAAACGACCGGCAAAATCATCCTGGACCAAGCTGCAAAAACCGGTAAAGTCGATATCGTGATTGACACGACGTCGGTCGATACCGGCTATGCCACCTTTAATGAACACATCCAGGGCGAGGATTTCCTGGATACGGCCCAATACCCGACCGCCACCTTCAAGTCGGATCGGGTGGTCTTTGAAGGCGACCGGCCAGTGGCGGTGCATGGCCATCTGACCTTGAAAGGAGTGACACAACCCGTCACGCTGACCGTAACCTCCTTTCAGGCCATGCCACATCCGATGTTGAAAAAGGATGCGATTGGGGCAAACGCCTATACCGTTGTCAAGCGTTCGGACTTCAATGCCGGCAAGTACGCGCCCCACGTCAGCGACGAGGTGCGTATCGACCTCGCGGTCGAAGCGATCAAGGAATAACCTTTTGGATCGATCGGCATCCAGCCTGAACCGGGGCTGGGTCCGACCGGTCCATGAACCGCTCAATCCTGATCAGTAGGAAAACGCCTGAATGCCGGAGCAGCGATCCCCTCCTCTTTCATGAAGATTTTTCCAATACCCGGTCGCCGAACGCCACAATGGCGTCGATCACAGCGTCCGGCTGATCCCAGTGCGGCGCGTGGCGGCAATCGGCCACCTTGAGGCGCTCGACATCCGAGGCCTGAGCGGCAATACGGTCGATTTGTTCCATGGTGGCGTATTCATCATTCTCGCCCTGGATCGCGAGAATCGGACAATGGATCATGGGCAGGCAGGATTCGATATTCCAGTCGCGAAAGGCAGGATCAAGCCAGATATCCCGCCAGTCCGTCACAACGGTTGCCAGGTTCGCCGCAGAATGGTAGCGGCGCAGGCGCTGTTGCAGATCGGCGGCGCGCGACCCTTGAGCCGCTTCGCGGATACCGGCAAGCGTCATTTCCTCAACCAGGACATGCGGAGCCATCACGATCAGGCCCGACAGAAGCGTTGCAGTTTCCCCCGCGCACAACAAGGCGATGGAGCCGCCATCGGAATGACCAAGCAGCAAGGGCCGATCCAATTCCAGCGCATCGATGAGAGCAGGCAACACTTCAAGGCCCTGACGATGCAGATAACGCGGGGTGCGGGGTGCGAGAGCCGCATCAGAGTGGCCATAGCCTTCGCGCGAATAGACAACGGCTTCGCAACCCGAGGCGTCGGCGACTTGCTGTGGGAAGTTGCGCCAAAGGGCAATTGAACCAAGACCTTCATGCAGAAAGAGGATGGCCGGCGCCCCCGCGCGCGGGTGGGACGAAGGCTGGCGGAGATATTCCAGGCGGATGCCGTCGATATCGACGAATTTCATAGCGGCTTCAATCGCCATTCTCAGGAGTCTTTTTCAAAATAGCGCATCATGTCGATTTCCTTACACTAAAAGCACAATAGGGAGTCATTCAAGTCTGCTCTAACGTAATTTTGCAACGACCTCTCAGGACAACCAGCGCTTGCGGCGGCGGTAATGCTTGATGTCCTTGAACGACTTGCGTCCTGAGGAAGAAATGCCCAGGTAAAATTCCTTGACGTCTTCATTGATGCGCAACTCCTCCGCAGCGCCTTCCATCACCACCCGGCCATTTTCCAGAATATAGCCAAAATTGGCATAGCGCAGCGCCATCATGGTGTTCTGCTCAGCCAACAGGAAGCTGACGTTTTCCCGATTGTTCAACCCTTTCACGATCTCGAAGATTTCCTCAACGATTTGTGGGGCCAAGCCCATGGACGGCTCATCCAGCAAAATCATTTCCGGCTTCGCCATCAGCGCGCGGCCAATCACGCACATCTGCTGTTCGCCGCCAGAAGTGTAGCCTGCCTGGGAGCCGCGCCGGGTTTTAAGTCGGGGGAAATAGTGGTAAACCTTTTCCAATTCATTCTTCAACCCGCTGCGAGAAATCGAGCGCGTATAAGCGCCCGTCAGCAGGTTTTCTTCAATGGTCAAATGACCGAAACAATGCCGGCCCTCCATGACTTGAATGACGCCGCGTTTGACCAACTCATTCGGGGTGAGCTGATCAACCCGGTTTCCCTTGAATTCCACGGAACCCTTGGTGACATCGCCGCGTTCGGCATGAAGCAGGTTGGAAATCGCTTTCAGCGTCGTGGTTTTTCCAGCTCCGTTCGCCCCGAGCAAGGCAACGATGTCGCCCTGGGGTACGTTGAGAGAAACGCCTTTTAACACCAGGATGACGTGATCGTAGATGACCTCAATGTTATTGACGGTCAAATAGCGCTCAGCCGTTGGAGCGGTTACGGTTTGGGCAGCCATGATACGGTTATCCAGTTGCAGAGAACAGGCATGAATGCGCCTCCCCGCCAATCACGCGGAATGCCCTCTCCCACGCGGGAAGAGGGCATCGGGTCGTAAAGGCGGGAACGCCTTTGGTCAACCTTCTTTTGCACAGTCGCGCGGCGTGATGCCCTTTTCCTTGGCATATCGTTCCGCAGAAGCCTTGAAAAGCGGGTGGATCAACGCCTTGTTCCCTTCAATCCAGTCAGAAACCGGGACCCATTTCGCGCCATCCCATTGCTGAATTTTGATCTTTCCGGAGCCTTCGTGATCAGCGCAGGAAGTCTTGATCTCCGGCAACAGATTGGTCGCGCCGATCTCCTTCAGGCGCGCATCGGTGATGTCCAGGTTTTCCATGCCCCAGCGCACTTGCTCACCGGTGACCGGTTGACCCTTGCCATACTTCTCCTGCGCCTTGAGCATGGCTTCAATCGAAAGCACTGCCGCAGAAACGCCCCGATTATAGAGAACGGTGCCGATCCGGGCCGGATCTTGCAAATTGCCCTTGCCTGCGCCATAGACCACCTTTTCAATATCAGCGATGAGCGGAACCTCCTTACCGGACACGTTCCAGGTCGCAGCCATGTAGCCCGTG
>JAGRHK010000071.1 GCA_020444985.1 Candidatus Competibacteraceae bacterium | reverse complement strand
CAGAACGGCTTAGCCATCGCCGGCGACTATATGTCCGCTGCCTCATTCCTGGGCATTTCCGGCCTGGTATTCCTGAATGGCTATGATGGGCTGATCTATTCGGTCGGCTGGCTGGTAGGTTGGCCGATCATCATGTTTTTGATCGCGGAGCAATTACGTAACCTCGGCAAATACACCTACGCCGACATCGTCGCTTACCGCTTTGAGCGGGTGCCCATGCGCTCCCTGGCGGCCACCGCCGCATTGATCGTGGTGATTCTCTACCTGATCGGCCAAATGGTCGGCGCCGGCAAGCTGATCCAGTTGCTGTTCGGCCTGGATTATGTGTATGCCGTGATCATTGTCGGCATTCTGATCATCATGTATGTCACCTTTGGCGGCATGTTGGCCACCACTTGGGTGCAGTTGATCAAGGCGGTGCTGTTGCTGGCCGGCGCAACTATTATTGCGTTCGGCGCGTTGTACATGGCTTCAGATGGCAGCATGAGTCCGGAACGGATGTTCCAAAAAGCCGTCGAGGTGCATCCCAAGGGTAGCGCGATCATGGGGCCTGGCACCTTGGTCACCAGTCCGATTGAAGCCATCTCGCTGGGTCTGGCCCTGATGTTCGGTACCGCCGGCCTGCCGCACATTCTGATGCGATTCTTCACGGTGGGCAACGCCATCGAAGCCCGTAAATCCGTGTTCTACGCCACGGGCTGGATTGGCTATTTCTACATCCTCACCTTCCTGATGGGCTTCGGCGCCATTGTATTGCTCACTGGCAATCCCGACTTTGCCGATCCGAGTGCGACGGGCGGGATCATCGGCGGTCAGAACATGGCGGCGGTCAATCTCGCTAAAGCCGTCGGCGGCAACCTCCTGCTGGGCTTCATCTCTGCAGTCGCTTTCGCGACGATCCTGGCGGTGGTCTCCGGTCTGACCCTGGCGGGCGCTTCGGCTATTTCGCATGACCTGTACGCCAATGTGTTCGCGCATGGCAGAGTCGACGAGCAGCAGGAAGTGCGCGTTTCCAAGATCGCTACTATCTGTCTGGGCATTATCGCCATCTTTCTGGGCATCGCTTTCGAGAAGCAAAACGTCGCCTATCTGGTGGCTTTGACCTTCTCGGTGGCGGCTAGCGCCAACTTCCCGATTCTGCTCATGTCGATTTACTACAGCAAGATGACGACCCGTGGCGCATTGATTGGTGGCTGGCTGGGTCTGATCAGCGCCAGCGTACTGGTGTTCGTCGGTCCAACGGTATGGACACAAATTCTTGGCATGGGCGATCCGATCTTCCCGCTCAAGTTCCCGGCGCTCGTCTCAATGACCATTGCCTTCCTGGGCATCTGGATTGGTTCAGTGACCGATAACAGCGAACGCGCCAAGCGGGAACACGAAGCCTTCATTGCACAGGATGTGCGTTGCCAGACCGGCATTGGCGCTGAAGGCGCATCCAGCCACTAAAGGTTGCTTCATCGGATCAGGGCGCGCCGCACCTGCGGCGAATGCTCTTGAACCGACTGAATCCTGTAAGATAAAACCCCTTCCGGCTCGCGCCGTGAAGGGGTTCTTATTGGGCCTGTCTCCCACTCTCGGAAGCCAACTGCCGTGACAACCTTCGATCAAAAAGCCTTCCTTGCCCGTCAGCCCCCCTTCAACCGACTCGCCGATCCAGAACTGGCGTCGTTGGCCAGGGAATTGAAAATCGCGCATTTCGACTCGGGCGAAGTTTTGTTAAAGGCCGGCGAAATGCCTGCCTGCCTGTACTTCATCATCGAAGGCGCAGTCTATGAAATCGATGGCGACCCGGATGATCGACCCCGCCAGAAAGAGACGGATTCCCCGCGCAACCCGGCTCCAGGCGCTGACTCCCCATGGTGTGCGATCGCGCTGTATGGCGCTGAGGATGCCTTTGACGCAAGCGCCCTACTGGAAGGCGCGAGTCCGCACAGTTTCGTGGTCAGCGAACCGACCTGCTGTTTGCAGATGCCGCGACCGGTCTTTCTGCAAGCCGTGCAGAGCTATCCACAACTGACGGCCTTTTACCAGCAGAAGATTTCCCAGCGGTTGGCGGCTCTGCACGAGTCGGACAATAAGCAGGAACTGGCGGCGTTCACCATCGCCAAGATCCAGGATGCCTTTATTCATCCGCCGATTTTCGTGCCTGCAGAAACCTCGATTCATGAAACAGCGCTGGCGATGAAGGCCAATCAGACCAACTCGGTCCTGGTCAAGTATGGTGACGAAATCGGCATCGTCACTGCCACGGATCTACGCGAGGCCGCGATCATTCAGCGCCAGTCGGTGGACGACCCGGTTGGACCGCTGGCGACTTACGAACTGATCAGCATGGAACCGGGCGATTTCCTGTTCAACGCCCTGCTGCGGATGACGCACCACAATGTGAATCGACTGGTCATCCGCGATGTGAAAACCATTCACGGCATCCTTGAACAGATCGACCTGTTGAGCTATCTGTCGAACCATTCGCACCTGGTCGCGCTGCAAATTGACCGGGCGCGCTCTCAAGAAGACCTGAAGTGGGCCAGTCGCGATCTGCTCAATGTCATCCGCGATCTGCATGGCAAAGGCATTAAAATCCGCTACATCATGCAACTGGTGTCAGAGCTGAATAAAAAGCTGTTGCGCAAGCTGTTCAGCCTCATCGCGCCGCCAGAACTGCTGGAAAACGCCTGCCTGCTGGTGCTGGGCAGCGAGGGCCGTGAGGAACAGGTGCTGAAAACCGATCAGGACAACGCCCTGATCCTGCGCGACGGCTTCCATTTCCCCGATCTCGAACGGATCACTCAGGAATTCACGACAAGCCTGCTTGATTTCGGCTATCCCCGCTGTCCAGGTAATATCATGGTATCGAACCCCTACTGGACCAAGTCAGTGACCGCTTTCAAGGATGAGTTGTTTCAATGGATTGTGAATCCCACCGCAGATTCTTTTCTACAATTCGCCATTTTCTTTGACGCCATGGCGGTGGCTGGCGATGAGAATCTGCTGCGCCATGTGAAGGACCACATGTATCGCTTGCTAAGCGATCATCGTTCCTTCTACAGCCACTTCGCCAAAGCCACCGTCGCTTTTGAAACGCCGCTCGGATTCTTCGCCAATTTCGTGGTGGAGAAAGATCGCGATGAGCTGGATATTAAGAAGGGTGGGATTTTTCCCATCGTGCATGGCATTCGCAGCCTGGCCCTGGAATACCGGTTGCCGCAAACCAGTACGGTGGACCGGATCACCGCCTTGAGCCAGCGCAATCTGTTCAAAGCTTCCTTTGGGGCGGAATTGATCGAGGTTTTCACCTATCTCTCGACCTTGCGCACTGCAGCGGGCTTGCGGAAAATTCACGAAGGACAAACACAGGACAATTACCTGAATCCCAAGGACCTGAATAAAATACAGCGCGAAGTGCTACGCGACTCATTTAAAATTGTTAATGAATTCAAAAAATTCATCGGTTACCATTTCAAACTGAACATGATCAGCTAGAAAATCGTTATACAATCGCCTTCACCTCAACCCTTCTCCCACTAGCGGGAGAGAAGAGCAGTAAGGCGCGCAATGTTTATCCCACGCAATATTGACGAATCAACCGGTTCGTTTTATACGGCTTCCGACTGGAAAACCCCCATGAGGCTTTCCCCTTGAAAACCCATCTTCAACAACTGATTACCCAGGCGCTCCAACAACTCCGCCAGGATGGCGCGCTGGGCGCTGCCGAACTATCCTCGATTCCCCTGGAACGCACACGCGACCGGGCGCATGGCGATTACGCCTCCAACATCGCGCTCATCCTGGCCAAGGCTGCAGGTCGTAAACCGCGCGAACTGGCGGAAAGCATTCGCTCCGCCCTGCCGGCTTCCGACCACGTCGCTAAAGTGGACATCGCCGGCCCCGGCTTCATCAACTTTTTCCTGACGCCGACCGCTTATCACGCGGTGGTCGACGAAATTCTGCGACGCAGCGATGCATTCGGTCGCAGCACGCTTGGTCACGGACGGCGGGTTCAAGTGGAATTTGTTTCCGCCAATCCCACCGGTCCCTTGCACGTTGGCCACGGGCGCGGCGCAGCGTTTGGCGCAACGGTCGCCAATCTGCTGGAAGCAGTCGGCTACCAGGTTCACCGCGAGTACTATGTCAATGACGCGGGCCGGCAGATGAACATCCTGGCGGCCAGTCTATGGCTGCGCTACCTGGAGCATTGCGGCGAACAGTTCCCTTTTCCCAGTAATGGCTATCGTGGCCAGTATCTGTGCAACATCGCCGCCCGGTTTTACGCGGAGCATGGCGGCGCTTATCTGGTTTCAGCGCAACAGGTTTTCCGCGATCTGCCTCAGGACGAGATTCGCAACGCAGCAGGCGACATCGTGACACCGGGCGATAAGGAGCTTTATATCGACGCCGTCGTCGAGCGCGCCCGCGTTCTATTAGGCGATCACCGCTATCGCTTTTTGTTTGAAGTGGGGCTGAATGCGATTCTCGACGACATCCGCGATGATCTGGGCGAGTTCGGAGTCATCTACGACGAGTGGTATTCGGAGCGCGTCCTGACCGAGCGCGGCGCGGTTAACAAGACGCTGCACCGCTTGCGCGACGCCGGCTATGTGTACGAACGGGAAGGCGCGCTGTGGTTTCGCTCCAGCGCCTTTGGCGACGAGAAGGATCGAGTGGTCGAGCGCGAAAATGGCCAGACCACCTACTTTGCCTCGGACATCGCCTATCATCTGGAGAAATTCGAACGCGGCTTCGACTGGGTGATTGACGTTTGGGGCGCAGACCATCACGGTTACGTGCCCCGGGTAAAAGCCGCCCTCCAGGCCATCGGTGAAAATCCGGATCGACTGGACGTGCTGCTGGTGCAATTCGCCATCCTCTATCGCAACGGCGAACGAGCGCCCATGTCCACCCGTTCGGGTGAATTCGTCACCCTGCGCGAACTGCGTCAGGAGGTTGGCAACGACGCCGCCCGTTTCTTCTATGTTATGCGCAAGAGCGAGCAGCATCTGGATTTCGATCTGGATCTGGCCAAATCGCAGTCCAGGGACAATCCGGTTTACTACATTCAGTACGCCCATGCCCGGGTGTGTAGCGTGCTCAAGCAGTTGCGCGAGAAGGGCCTGTCCCGTGATGAACAACGCGGTCAGGCGCATCTGACCCGGTTAACCGAACCTCATGAGGAGGGCTTGCTGATCGCACTAACCCGTTACCCGGAAGTGGTGGAAATGGCGGCCCTCAACCACGAACCGCATCAACTGGCCCACTACCTGCGAGAACTGGCCAATGCCTTTCACACCTATTACAACGAACACCGGGTGCTGGTCGATGACGACGCCTTGCGCGACGCGCGGTTGAATCTAAGCCTCGCGACCCGGCAGGTGATTAAAAATGGTCTGGCTCTGCTGGGCGTCTCGGCTCCGGAGGTTATGTGAGTATTCGCCGCGATTACAAATCAGTTTCGCGCCGCCAGCGCCGCCAGTCGGCGCGCCGGTTGAGCATACTGGTCATCACGCTGATTCTGATTGGTTTCTTTGGCGGTCTCCTCGCCTACATCAAAGGCGCCCGGTTTCAGCAACCTCCTCCAGTAGCGGTTGGACCGCCACCCATACCCCTCACGCCCCCTGCCCCAGCCGCCGCACAACCGCCGCCGACTCCGCCGGTGAGCATGCCGGAACCAGCAGCCGATCCCTCCAAACCCAAGTACGATTTTTACACCGAGTTACCCAAACGGCAGGTCGATATCCAGCGCGAAGAACCCTGACCGCGCGCCATGCCTCCATGTCAAGCGACTATTTTTTAAACTGTTTTACCTAAGTTTAAAAAATCATTATTTTATGGGATTAACGAGGTCAAAACAGGATACGGTTGACGCTATAATTTGGAGGGATATGACAGTTATTTTAATCAGACGATTCGCTAAAATTATCCCTATGAACCTTCCTGACATCGTTCGGAGCCATCTCGACCAGCAGGGTTATCCCTATCGACTGGTGGATTGTCCATCAGCTGAAACGCTTATTCAGGCCGCAGTGAAACTTGACATCGCCATCCGGCAAATGGTGCGAGTCGTCTTGTTGAAGGACGCAGCAGGGCTGGTCATGGTGATTTTGCCATGCACTTATGTTCTCGATTTTTCTATACTTTGTAAATCATTACGGCGCGATCTGGAACCGCTCTATGGCGCCGAAACCCACCAGTTCTTCGAACAATATGGTTGCAAAGCCGGTTCCCATCCTCCATTGCCCGGTTTGTTCGCCATTCCCGCGCTGGCGGATGTCAGTCTAATTGCGGACATAAATACGGAAGTCTACTTTGACGGCGGCGCCGGAGAGGTCCTGGTCGCCATGCGCGCGGGCGATTTTCGCGAGATGCTGAATTCGGCGCGTTGGGGACAGTTCGCGGTATCGACCGATGATCTCGATTCCTTGGTCAGCCAACAATCATTCACCCCGCAAAATCTGTCCAGTCTGACTCGGCGCTATACGCCGGCCAAGCTACAGGAAGGCATCGAAGCCATCACCGAGTTACCTGTCATGCCGGAAACTGCGCAGCGGATTCTCAAACTGCGCAACCAGCCAGGCCTGCTGGTCACTGACATCATCCGAATCGTCGAACAGGACCCCAGTCTTGCCGCACAAGTCGTGTATTGGGCGCGCTCGCCGCTGCATGGTTATCATGGCGCGGTAGATTCCCTGCATACCGCCATCGAAGAAGTCTTGGGGATCGAAAACACCCTAAACCTGCTACTCGGTTCCTGCATGGGCCATACTTTTCAAATACCCGTCGATGGTCCGGTGGGATTGAAAACTTTCTGGCGGCATAGCATCTATTGCGCCTCATTAGTCAGCGAGCTGGCCAAACTGCTTCCCGAACCATTGAATGTGAACCCGAATCTGGCGTATTTGTGCGGCCTGCTCCACGACTTCGGCTATCTGGTGCTGGGCCATGTCTTTCCCGCCCACTTTTTCCTGTTCAACCGCTTCCTGGCCGTCAATCAGAGCGTGCCGCTCAGCGTTGTCGAACGCTATGTTCTGGGCGTTGAACACTGGCTGATCGGCTCCTGGCTGATGCAATCGTGGAACATGCCCGAGGAGGTGATTGCTGCAGTGCGCTGGCACCATAATGAAGATTGCACACAACCCTATGCGGAATACTCCAACCTGGTGCTCATCGCTAATCGATTGCTACACCACGTTGGCGTGAGCGATGAACTCAGTTATCACTTGCCAGCCTTGGCGATGTTTACCCTGAGCATCACCCGTGAGCAGGCCATGGAGGCCCTGGCCCGGGTACAAGCCAGCATCACGGAACTTGACAATCTATCGAATGCTTTGCGATTGCCCACTGAAGGGTAAACCGCATTTTCTCAAAAACCGTATTATGATGACCCGGTGCGCGGCAAACCCCGCTGTTCAGGG
>JAGRHK010000070.1 GCA_020444985.1 Candidatus Competibacteraceae bacterium | reverse complement strand
TGGCGTATTGCTCCTACATACGCATCACCCAGTTCCCGCAAGAGCTTACCGCCACCCAGAAACGGCGGATTGCCCACAATCGCGTTTGCGGCTGGCCAGGTCGCCTCACTTTCCACATTCAGCAATGCATCCCGACATTCAATCGAATTCAGCGGTTTCAGAATCGGCTGATCGTTCAGGTTATAGCCGTGCCCAAGCATCCATTGAATTTCGCCAATCCAGACGGTCAGCCGCGCCAGTTCCGCCGCGTAGGGGTTAATTTCGATGCCCATCACCGCTTCCGGCCCGACAGTCGGGAAACCACGTTGCAAACCCAGGGTCTCGGCTTCCAACATGACCTGATGCTCAATATCCTTGAGCGTCCGCAACGCCAAATAAAGGAAGTTGCCCGAACCACAAGCCGGATCGAGAACGCGGAAGGTGCGCAACCGTTCCAAAAAAACCTGCAACGCCTTTTTCGCTTGCGCTCGTTTCGGCTTCTTCGCGCTCAATAACCGCTCCATGTCGGCTTTCACCGTCGCCCATTCGGCCAGCAACGGATCACGAATGACCGGCTCAATCAAGCGGTGGATGGAGGTTGCATCCGTGTAATGCGCCCCTAACTGACTGCGTTTGTTCGGATCAAGACCGCGCTCGAACAGCGTTCCGAAGATCGCCGGTTCAATTGCCGACCAATCCAGGACGGCGGCGGAATGCAAGGTATCCAGATCCGCTGGTTCCAGCGGCAAACAGTGGTCGTCGTCGAACAACCCGCCATTGAACCAGGCAATGCGGTCAAACCCGAACCACCCGCCCTGGTGCATGGCGTGAAATAAGGAACGGGCCAAGGCAGGAAAGTCAGCAGCAGCTCGCCGTGATTTGTCGATCAACTTCCCGAACAATCGCTCAGGCAATAACCCAATATCCTCAGCGAACAGGCAGAACAGCAGCCGGGTCATGAAGTGGGCGACCTGCTGCGGATCATGACCGCGCTGGCGCAAAGTCTGCGCCAGACTCCCCATCAGGGTAGCGGCATCCTTGGTGACGCTCTCGCGCGTTTTGTTCGGTCTTAACCGCTCCGGCTCCAGAAACGTCCATTTCAGCCGGTTGAACTGGGCAGGGTCGGCGAAATCGTCCAAGGTCAACGCATAAGTCTTGTTGACCGTGTTCGGGAAATTGGTGTGAATCTCAATCGTCTCCATATCGGAAACGATCAGCAACACCGGATTTTCCAGCGCCAGGGCGTACTGCTGGAGCTGACGCAGCGCTGCGCCTAAATCCTTGTGTTTACCTTTATATTCCCAAGCGAAACAATGCCGTCGCCAGACATCGGCCCAGCCATCGCCGCCACCCGTTTTCTTCGCGCCTTTCTCGAAGGTGAACCATTCGCCGTGGGGGTCTTCTTCTGCGGGAGTCTTGACGCCCAGTAATCGGCAGAGGTCAATGAAATGCTCCTGCGCCGCGCTGCGCTCCTTGAGGGTGCTCACGCGCCATTTGGCGATGAATGCCGCCATTTCAGCAGGCGTGGCCATTGAGTCCTCCAGGGTGGTAACGAAGGCAGGCGTGTTCATGTCTCTCGCTGCAACAACGCCAGCGTCTCAACGTGATGCGTTTGCGGGAAGAAATCATAAGGAATCAGTGTATCCACAGCGTAGCCCGCCGCAGTCAACATCGCCAGATCTCGACTCAGGGTGCCTGCGCTGCACGACAGATAGGCCAGGCGCTTCGGTTGAAATTCCAGCGCCGCCCAATCCCGCACGACCGGCTCCAAACCGGTGCGTGGAGGGTTGACGTACAGTAATCGGGTTCCTGTCGCCGGCGCCCAGGTTCGTAACTGTGGCAGTCGGTCGGCGCACTTGCCGCGTAGCACGGTCGCATTCGGGGCGTTCAAGCCAGCGCATTCCACCGCCTCGCCGCCCAGCTCCACGCCGAGTACGTGCGCGCCGCGCCGGGTCCAGCGCGCTAAACTGGCGCCAATGCCACAGTACAGATCGGCTAAGCAATCTCCCGGTTGCGGAGCCAGAAAAGCTTCCGCTGTATCCAGCGCCTGCCGGTACAGCTCGGGAATTTGCTGCTGGAAAGCGGTTGGACCGTAAACGAGGCCAAATTCGTCCCGCGAGTGGGGCTGACCCCATAACAACCTCCAGCCATTGCGGGCGAACAGGCGACGGCCGGCGGCCGGATGTGCATGCAGCCACAATCCTTCCAGTCCGCTCGCCGCTGGTTCCGGTTGCTGCGCTGCGCTGAACCCGGCGAGATCGGGAATATGACGGGTTTTCACGATCAGGGTCGCCTGTGCGCCAGACTGTATAAAGAACGCGAGGGGAAATTCCGGCGCGGGCGGCAACATTGTTCTTAACCAGTGGATCATGGCGCGCACGGATTCGGCGTGAACGGGACAATCAGGAATCGGAATCAACTCATCGCGTCGCCATAAACCAAAATTCCAGCCCGTTTCTACTGTCCAGACGGCTGACAGGCACACCTTGCGCCGGTAATTCCAGCGAGCGCCGCCCATCACAACGCGCATCGCTTGCAGCCGATCGGCCCAGGGCGCTAGCATTTGCTGCAACCAGGCCGTCTTTTGCGCCGCGCTGGCGGCGGCGCTCCACGTCCGATGCGCGCAACCGGGGCAGCGGGGATGACAACCCAGAGGAAGGAGACGGTTTACGATCAGGCGTTGCATGATAAAAGAACAGGGCAAGGCAGGAGATAAAAACTGTTGCTTGATTTTTACTTAAAGTTATTCATACATACTCTCTATGAGTAAGATATATTGAATCCACGAATTTGCACAACGGGTCGGGCGCGCACCCTCCACCATCCGTCGGTGGGAACAAGAAGGCCGTTTGCAAAGCAAGCGACTTTCATCGGGTCATCGTTATTTTGACGAAGCCGATGTTCAGCGCATCTTGAGTCGTTTGCCTGAAAAATGCTTGACCGTGGTGTATTGCCGCGTGTCCAGCGCCGGGCAAAAAGACGACCTTGCTTCACAGGTGCAAGCGATGGAACAGTATGCTCTCGCCAGCGGCATCGCCGTGGATGAATGGATACAGGAAGTCGGCGGCGGCATGAACTTCAAACGCAAGAAGTTCCAAGCCTTACTGGATCGCCTGATGCGCGGCGAAATCGCGCGCCTGTTGATCGCCCATAAAGATCGATTCATGCGCTTTGGATTTGACTTGTTTGAACATCTGGCGACGCATTACGGGTGTGAAATCATCGTGGTCAATCAGGAATCGCTGTCGCCCCAACAGGAAATGGTGGAAGATTTGATGACGATTGTGCATACCTTTTCTTGTCGGTTGGACGGAATGCGTAAGTACAAAAAGCAGATTCAACAGGATTACCCGAACGCTAAGATCGGTCAACCGAAACTTTGCGAATGATCGTTACCCGTATTGTTTTTAGCCATCGGCTGAACCCCGGTAAATATGCGGCGTTGGAAGCACAAGCGGCGCGACTCGGTGTGATCCGGTCGGAGGTCTGGCAACGCTATGGTTCCATCCAGGGCGTCGGCCTGACGGACCGGGTGATCCGCGACGGCTGGTTGCGGGAATCCCGGGTGTTTCCCGTCTCGGCGAACGCATGGAAGGAAACCCTGCGCGACGCCAAAGCCGACATCGCTATGACAGTGGAAGCCGCCAAAGCCAAAGCGCGTCGCGCCATTCGCCGCCATACGTCCGATGCCCAGGAACAGCAGCGGTTACAGACCGAACTCAAGGCCAACCGCTTCGCGCAGGATCGTTATTTGGCGCGCATCATGCGGAAATACGGGGTGCGCGGCCACAATCATACCCATCACCAAATCATCGTCCGTTCCGACACCTACACGACCTTTGACCTCGGCGGACGCGCCTGGATCAAGATTCCCGGTTTAGATCGCGGACGGCGCATCGCGATTCCGCTGAATACGACTGTAAAACCGACCGGCACGTTGCGCCTGATTCTGCGCGAAGGTCGGGTTGCAGTGCATTTCGCCGTCGAGGTGGCGACCGCGCAGACCTGCGGAACGCGCACCATCGGTGTCGATAAAGGCTATTCCGAAGTGCTGGTGGATTCGGACGGCGATCACCACGGCGGGAACCTGGGCGACCTCCTGACGGGGGAATCCGATGCGCTCAAGATCAAAAACCAGCGACGCGCGAAACTGCGCGCACGGGCGAAGAACACCCGCAATCCGCGCAAGCGGCGGACTATTGAAAAGCACAATTTAGGGTGCAAGAAAAAACAGCGACGGGCCAGAAAAATTCAGGCGCGCCTTCGTACCACGGTTTACTCTGCGGTTCATGCGGTCGTGGATAAAGCCGCCGTGATTGCGGCGGAAGATTTAACCGCGCCGATGAACCGCAAAAACTTCGGAAAAAATGTCAACCGTCGGCTATCGGGCTGGACGAAAGGCGTGATTGCCGAAGCCTTGGAACATGTTTCTCAGCGTCGAGGTTCGACGCTCGTTCTCGTTAATCCCGCTTACACCTCACAAATGGATTCCCGCAACGGTTGCCTGTTGGGCAAGCGCCAGGGGGATGCGTTTTACTGTTTCGACGGGGTGGTGTTGCAGGCGGACGAGAACGCTGCGCGAAACGTCCTGGCAAGACTTCACGATCCCGAGATAGATCGTTGGACGTCGTATCAACAGGTCAAGTCTATCTTGCAGGCACGGACTGAGCGCCATCGGTTGGGACTGCTCAACCTGGACTCCAGTTGCTCGTCGGAAACGGCGCTATCAACGGAGAGCGAAATGCCTAAACAACTTTGGTTAAGTTTTTAGGAACAGAAACATCGATGGTCAGCAGTTACTTGGTTTGCGATGTTTGCGGTGGATTTGGGCCGCCAGCCAGTTTTCTCAGCGAAAATGGCCTGCGGCTCTGTTATCAATGCTGGTATCAGGAACGGTATGGCGCTGAACCGCCAGATACCGGCGCCAAGCCGGATGCAGCGGAATCCACAAAGCCGGTTTCCAGTCGGAGATAGCGTTATTGCCCACTGATTACGGACGAACCGAGGATGAACAGTTTGCCGGATCGCCTGTCGCTGCGGATGCCATTGGCGCTGGCGTGGGAACCAGGGCCGGTTCAGTCGGCGGCGGTGCGGCCTTGCCCAAACTCAGTTGCGACAGCAACATGCCGGCGAACATCAGGACACAGCCTAGAATTCCGCGCCCCGCCAAAGTTTCATTCAGCAGCAGCCAACCGCTTAACGCCGCGAACACAGTCTCCAAGCTCAGAATGATCGCTGCATGAGCAGGGGGCGCATCGCGCTGGGCCACGACTTGCAGCGTGTACGCCACGCCCACCGACAACAACCCGCCATAGAGAATCGGCAGCGCGGCATCCTGCAACCCTTGCCACTGGATCGGTTCAATGACGGCGGCAACGCCCAGACTCAGCACGGCGCAGACGGCGCATTGCCCGCAAGCCAGTTGCACCGGCTCGATGTGCCGCCCCGATAGCCAGCCAATGATCAGCACATGGCCGGCCCAGAAGAACGCGCCAATCAACACCAGTCCATCGCCCTGAGCCAGGGTGAATGCATCGGTCACGGTCAGCAGGTACAAGCCCGCCACCGCTAGGCCCACCCCAGCCCAAGTTTTCCACGGAGTGCGATGTCCCCACAACAAACCCAGCAACGGTACGATGACGACATACAGGCCAGTGATAAAACCGGCTTTTCCAGCGGTCGTGTGAACAATTCCGATTTGTTGCAGGGAGGCTCCGGCGAACAGAATCAGTCCAGCCAGTAAACTGCCGACGAACAGCCAGCTTCCGCTATCGGGCTTCATCAGGGGTCTGGAAGGGCGGCGGATGAGGAATAGCGGTAACAGGGACAGTGCGCCGAGCAGGAAACGAGCGCCGTTATAAGTGAAGGGACGGACATGATCCATCCCCACCCGCTGGGCCACAAACGATGAACCCCAGATCAACGCGGTCAACAGCAATAATAATTCAGCTCTCCAAGCCCTGGAAGTCACGGAAAGGTACGCCTTTTGGATGATATGGTTGGCAAATGGGTTATTTGGAACTATTCTACTTGAAAATAGTACTAATCCGGTACCGATTCGATGAGCCATGCGGAGCCACCATGATTCGCATCACCCGAGAAGCTGATTACGGCATTTTGCTGATGACCGCGCTGGCCCAAGCTCAGGGCCAGCCCTATAGCGCCGCCGCCCTGGCGCGGCAACGCCAGTTGCCCTTGCCGATGGTCAGCAAGATTCTGAAGGCGCTGACTCGCGCCGGTTTACTGAATTCACAACGCGGCGCGCAAGGCGGTTATGTCCTGGCGCAGCCCGCCGCAGAGATTTCCGCAGCCGATATTATTGGCGTGCTGGAAGGCCCGATCGCCATCACCGCTTGTAGCGACGAATCCCATGACCGTTGCGTCCGGCAGGGCGATTGCGAAGTCAGCGGCCATTGGTCGCGCATCAATTTGGCCATTTATACCGCTTTGCAAAGTATTAGCCTGGAGGAGTTGAGTCAGCCCCTTGCGCCGCGCACGGTGCGCTTTCATTCTTTGAGCCGAGCAACGACCGTTCGCACGGTTGACCGTCCTGTCTGAAACCCTTGCTTGAATCCGTGAGAGGACCTTAAATCCATGACTGATGACACCCCCACCCTCGAAGGCCTCGCCGCCAGCGATTACAAGTATGGCTTTGTCACCGACATTGAACAGGATACGGTGCCGCCCGGACTGAACGAGGATGTGATCCGACTGATTTCCGCCAAGAAAGAAGAGCCGGACTGGTTGTTGGAGTGGCGGTTGCAAGCCTTTCGCCACTGGCTGACCCAAAAGCAGCCGGAATGGGCGCGGGTGTCCTATCCACCCATCGACTATCAGGCGCTTTCCTACTACGCTGCGCCCAAGCAGAAAGGCGACGGTCCCAAGAGCCTGGACGAGATTGATCCAGAGTTGCGCCGCACCTATGAAAAGCTCGGCATTCCGTTGGCCGAACAAGCCATCCTGGCGGGCGTGGCAGTGGATGCGGTGTTTGACTCGGTATCGGTGGCGACCAGCTACAAAGGCAAATTGGCGGAATACGGCATCATTTTCTGTTCATTCTCCGAAGCAGTGCGCGAGCATCCCGAGCTCGTGCGCCAGTATCTCGGTACCGTGGTGCCCTATCGCGATAATTACTACGCGACGTTGAATTCAGCGGTGTTCTCCGACGGTTCCTTTGTGTACATTCCCCCAGGGGTACGCTGTCCAATGGAATTGTCGACGTATTTCCGCATCAACGCCAGTAACACCGGGCAATTTGAACGGACGCTGATCATTGCCGACGAAGGTGCGTATGTCTCCTATTTGGAAGGCTGTACGGCGCCGCAACGCGATGAAAATCAGCTTCATGCAGCCGTGGTGGAGTTGGTGGCGCTGGATAATGCCACGATTAAATACTCCACGGTGCAGAACTGGTATCCGGGCGATGCTGAAGGTAAGGGC
>JAGRHK010000006.1 GCA_020444985.1 Candidatus Competibacteraceae bacterium | reverse complement strand
AAAATTTAATATTTAAATACAATTTAATATAGCTTGATTGGCGAAACTCGTCCGGCAAACATTGTTCCAATGTCCTGAGATAATCACTCGTTTACCAGTTGACAAGTAGTTCATTTCAATTGTAGCCTGACGTTAATAAGGGGAATTCTCGGTAGCTGATACGAACTTGGAGCAAACCCACCAGCAGATTATCCTACACGGCGACGTATTGAACGCGAGGATTGCGACAGCGGATGCTTGTTATATCAATTTGTTAATCTAAAAGTTGCCCATTTTTATGAATAATTCGGGCTGAAAGGGTGCCAGGCGTACGTCTGTCGATCAACAGCCCGGCTGAAGTGAGAACTGAGGAAGGAACAGACGAATGAAAGTGCTGCAGAAGTACAAGATCCCCACGCCATGCCCGAGCAACCACGCCTCCAACTTGCTGGAACTCGACAACGGCGACTTGCTTTGCACTTGGTTCGGCGGGTCGATGGAAGGCACGCCCGACATCAGTATCTACCTGTCGCGTTTCGACCACAGTTGCGGAACGTGGCTCGATGCGGTGAAGATGTCCGACGATCCAACGCGTTCAGAGCAGAATCCGGCGCTCTTTCGTCACCCTTCTGGAGAACTCTGGCTGCTTTGGACCGCGCAGGTGAAGACCGATCAGGGGACGGCTGTGGTGCGGATTCGCCGCTCCTTAGACGAGGGCGCGTCGTGGAGTCCGGCGACCGAACTCTTCAGTGAACCGGGCACATTCATCCGCCACGCTCCGGTGGTCAATCCGTCTGGCGCCCTGCTGCTGCCGATCTGGTACAGCAACATCCGCAATGCTTTTGGTGACGATCCGAGCTTGGTGAAGGTGTCTCAGGACGGTGGTCGGAGCTGGGAGACGATCGCGGTGCCCGAAAGCTGCGGCTGCGTCCACATGGACATCCTGGAGAACTGCCGTGTCGCCTTCTTTCGCCGCCGCCCGGCCGATTTCGTCTTCCGTAGTGTGTCGGAGGACGGCGGCCTGAGCTGGTCCGCACCCGAGCCGACCACCTTGCCCAACAACAATTCCTCCGTTCAGGCGCGGGAACTCAAGGACGGCCGCATCGCGCTCATCTACAACGAAATCCGCGCTGCGGGACGACCGGGGGAAAGCGCCGTCCCACCCTGGATCAAGGACCAGGAGGAGTTCCTCGCACAATGCGAGGTCACGGAGAGCAGCGCGGTCTGGGGCGTCCCACGAAACCCGCTCGTCATTTCCACCTCAACCGATCTGGGCCAAAGCTGGAAAAGGGAGACTGTGATCGAATCTGATCCTGACCTGAGGTCGGCGCACGACGAAAAGGGCGCCTTCGTCGGTGATTATTCCTATCCCTCCATTATCCAGACCAGCGATGGTAGGGTGCAGATCAGCTACTCCTATCTCCGCGACTATATTCAACACGAGACGCTTGCGGTGTGAGCGCGCCGCTCAGATGATCGGGAATGGCGCTGAGACGGAAAGCCACTACAGTGGCCAGCATCCGCCTTTCGCATCATTCCTGGTTTCTATCGGAGCCGATAGATCGGCGCGCCTTGAGAGAAAAATAACCGCCTTATTAGCGCGAAGTGTGCCCTTCGCGCGCTATGCATCGCGCTACCAAGCAGCCAAGTAAAGTTCCTCGATATTATTCGGGCTAAGGTCTACTGGATTCCAGTCCAACAGCCGCCGAATGCCGCTTGCTTCCGCCGCCATGGCGGACAAGCTTTCCTTGCGGACGTCATGAGACCGCAGATCCATCGCCAGCCCAAGATCCTCGCAGAAGCCACGCGCTCCAGCACGGACCTCATCGGGCGTTGGCGTTGCAACAGAGAATCCTAGTGCCCGGCAAATAATCTGAGTCTTTTCCCAAACCGCTGGTGCATTCGCGGCAAGCGTGTGAGGGAAAATGAGCGCATTTGCAAGTCCATGCGGGATTCCATAGCGGGTGCTCAAGGGGTAAGCCACGGCATGTCCGGCAGTCGTGTTGACCGGCCCCAGGCAAATCCCACCGTAATAGGCCGCGAGAGCGAGTCCGGCGCGCGCTTCGATGTCGTTGCCGTCGCGCACCGCGCGCTTCAGATAGCTGCCGACCAGCTCAATACCCTGTACGGCATAGCCATCGATGAGCGGGTGCGCCCGCTTCGACGTGAATGCCTCGACGCAGTGCGCCAGCGCGTCAATACCCGTCGCTGCCGTCACCATCGGAGGAACCGACTGGGTTAGCACAGGATCGATGATCGTCATGTCGGCCAGCATATACGGGCTTTCCGTTGCGATCTTGTTATGCGTTTCCGGATCGGTGATGAGCGCGCGCGTTCCGGCCTCCGACCCCGTGCCAGATGTGGTCGGAATCTGCACCAGCCCAACGCGCCGCTGCGGCGCACGATTGGGACCCGAAATATCTTGGAGCGACACGCCCTGTCCGATCATCACCGCCACAAGCTTTGCCAAGTCCATCGCGCTGCCGCCGCCGAATCCTATAACAAGATCCGCACCCGCCACTTCAGCCTCCGCAACTGCCGACATCAGGTTCGGCACGTCCGGCTCCGGCTTGACCGTGCCAAACACCGCAACATTTTTCAGTCCCAGACTAGAGATCCTGCGAGCATTGACGGTATCGGCAACGACGAACGGCTTCGAAAACCCGCGTTCGTCAACCCAGGCAGTCAACTTGGAAAGAGCGCCTTCACCAAAGTGCAGGACAGACGGCTGATACATCTCAATCAGCTGAGTTTGGACACGCATTTCATTTCTCCAGCCCACATCGGCAGGAAGGGCCGTTTGCGGTGCTTTTCGTCACGATCTTACGGCCCGGCGCTCGAAGGTCCTACCTTTCCGGCCCGGCTCGGACAACGTTTCTCTACTTCGTGAAGAATCGGAGAATTTTGATAAGTTGTCAAATCAGAAATTCCCTTTCCCAGAGCAATCGTGCTATAGGGTGGCTGGGATCAAGATACCCAGGATGAGGTTCAACCAATAGTGATCGTTAAGGGCCACACGAATTTTGCGCTGCTGGAGACTATCCTGTTCCTGTTCGGTAAAAATACCACCCCACAATTGCTTACGGGTGATTTATGAAAATGTACCGTACTGAGGAAAAGCGCGTATGTCAGCTTGTGACAGCTTCTCTACTTTTGGGCTTATGAATCTTGTGGCAGCACGGATCTGTCAATGCGGGTTCTTGCCGGATAGTTTCAAGCGTAACGCGCCAGGAGCCACGATGGTCGTTCGGAACCAACCCAGCGGGGTGATCAGCGTTTCCGCAGTGCTTTATCGGACAATTTTGCACCTGCAGCGCTACGTCATTTTTAGATCCAGAAGCCCAGCGCCGAAAAGCCTGTCGCGGGAATTTTCGAGATGGCGGCGCATCAGCGTAGCAGCAGTTTCCGCATCTTTGTCCGAGATCGCGTCGTAGATGGCAATGTGCTCCTCAAGCACACGTTCAAGTCCTTTTGTCCCGTCCGTCATCAGAGATCGTCCGTGCAACCGCATTCCGATAAGGATGTGTTCGCGAAGGACGCGCATGGTCGATTCGAAATACGGATTGTTTGCCCCGCAGGCGATCGCGAGATGGAAAGCGAAATCAGCGTCTTCCCGATGGAGTTTGGAAGCAGTTGCGGCGCGGAGCAAATCCAAGCTGCGATCGATTTCAGCAAGGATCGCGTCGTTGCTGCGCTCCGCAGCCAACGCGGCGGCGGCGGTCTCAATGGTCAGGCGAAATTCGTAGTAGCGCTGGATGTCGGCCAGCGTCTCGATGTGAGCAAATCTGAGTGGCTCAGATGTCGGGGCGAGCACATAGTTGCCCGCACCCTTACGTGAGTGGATCAAACCTTGGTCGCGGAGCTTTTTAAGGGCGGTGCGAAGCACGGGGCGAGATACGGAAAACTCCTGCGCAAGTAGGAGTTCCGATGGGAGCTTTTGATTGGCCTCGTAGTCACCGTTGACGATTCGACTGTATAAAGAGTTATAGACTAGCTCACTTAGAGCCGTTCGTTTCTTTTTTACTACGTCTATGTCCCACGCCATTTTATCGCTGCTATGTACTGACACTTTGAGTGCTCATCAATTCTTTGAAGATGGCTTTTACTGCCTCAATCAATGTGTTCAGCTTGCCGAAGCCACCCGATATTGTAAACAACTTCATCCTTCAAGGGCCGATGTGAATCGATATCGGGATTCCTGGAAGAAACGCGCCCTCAACCTCCAACAACCGGATATCAAGCCACGTCAAAATTCCTCTGACTGTTTCATCGCCGCAAGCAACCAATATCTGCACAGGATAGGACGCTACGCCTTGTAGCCAAGACATCTGAAAACCGTGCTTCGGTCGTATAAGTGCGTATTCCAGTCGATTCGGCCACTCATGCCGAAGTGATTCGGTCGCTGGTTTTAGGCTCTTCGAGCGGGCCGACGGAGCGGAGCGATGTAAGAGAGTCTATTGTTACGCACTGAGGGGGGTTGCCGTCAACGTTGTTCGGCTTTTATGTAGAGATTCTCCTTTTAAGTGAATGCGGTATGAACCGACCCGGATTTTGAAGAGGCTTCAACTCTTGAGAGAATGAAGCCATGATGAACAAGAAGAGATCGGTATAGCGACCGCAAGAGGATTGGTGCGAGATCAGAGCGTGATCTTTGAGAGTGGCCGTACCGTAATGGAGGTTGCGAAGGCTATTGTTACGCAGAAAATCGGATTACTTGCCATCACTAACGATATTCAGATTGCTCAACCGATTCGAGTTTGGCGTTAACTCACGCGTCCTGCATCATGAGTGCCTGCGCCTACCTAGCTAATAAAGTCGTAGATTCCACGGTTACAGCGTCCTATAAGGATGCTCCCCCACAAATGACCAATTGTTGTCCGGTAATGGTTCCTGCATAGGGGCCGAGTAGAAATGCGACCGAGCCAGCAATTTCCTCGGGATTTATGAAACGGCCCATAGGCGGTTTTTTGGGCGGAGTCGAAACACGATTAGGATCGGTCAACATGGGGGTTTCGGTGGCGCCTGGGGCGACGACATTCACGGTGATCTGGCGGCTGGCGAGTTCTGCAGCCCAAGAGCGGGACATGCCGATCAGGGCTGCTTTGGTGGCGGCATACTGGCTACGGCCTGCGGCGCCAGCAGCAGTGCGGCTGCCAATCAGTACGATGCGACCACCATCAGGCATCTTGCTGATGAGTTCATTGACGAGGACAGATGCGGCCTGAACATGCACGGCCCACATCGCTGCACCGTCTTCAGGATTCAGTGATCCAACAGACGCGGTGTGCATGAAGCCTGCGGCATGCACGATGGCATCCACCCGACCGAGTTGCCCAAGTGCCTGGGTAAGCGCGTTCAGGTCACTCAGATCGACCAACAGACTGCGGTAGTTCGGCGAAGCCTCGTTGATGGGCGTGCGGCTTATACCGATTACGCCAAAGCCCTCGACAAGAAGTTTCGAGGCGATGGCTCTGCCGATACCGGAACTAGCTCCTGTTACAACAACCCATTTCACTGCGTTTGGAATTGCGTATTCTTCCATTGCTGAGTACCTGGCTAACGAAAGTTTTTGAAAGAAGCGAGATAGGTTTAGCGGTGTAGACCCTTCTCGCCAAAGGGGAGCTTTTACAAATCGGGAACTGTTGCGAACTTCTCCGCGACGGTTTTGATCGTGGCCAGATCCTGCTCGGAGAAGAGGATCGGATAACGGCTCTCACCAACATCTTCGCCAAGCATGACCACAGCCCTCTTCACTGCGGCAGGGGGAAACCCCACAGCATAGAGCGCATTGCGCAACTCACTGATGAAATTCTGTGCGGCTTTGGATTTCTCCAGGTCGCCCTCACGGAAGTGCTTCCAGATCAGGCTCACACCTTCCGGTTGCACGTTGGCTAAGCCCGAAATGCAAGCCGAGCAGCCTTCCAAGAAGCCTTGGTAAGCCAAATGATCTGGGCCACTCAGTACATCAAAGTTGTCCATGTCTTTGGCCGCATCAAGGAACCCCTTGAGGCTTTCGTAGCTACCAGCACTGTCCTTGATTCCAACGATGTTTGGATGTTCGGCTAGCGTACGAGCCGTCTCCGGGGTAATCGCGTTGCCCGTGCGCGCTGGGATGTTGTAGAGAAACATTGGCACAGACAGCGCATCGGCAATCGTAGTGTAATGGTAGATCAGCTCATTCTGTCTCAATGGAACAAAGTACGGGGTAATCACGGATACAGCGTTGACGCCCATGGCGGCTACGTGCTTGCCTAACTGGATGGTAGAACGTGTGGATATTTCACCGATGTGTGCGACCACAGGCGCCTTGCCTGCGACTTCATCCATGCAGATCTCTGTAACGGTTAGCTTTTCTTTTGTGCTTAATACAAAGAATTCGCCGTTAGTGCCATTGCAGAACACACCATTGCCGTGTTTTAGCTGACGCTGCACTTGTCTGCGAAGGCGCTGAGGACACACTTCACCGTTTGGCCCGAACGGGGTAACGATGGCGGCCAGTACGCCGCGAATTTTTTTATTCATGAGAGTTTCTCCGAGCATTAGAGATTGCGGCAACGAGTGAAACGGATGACATTGCCGCGATGTTCATTGAGCGCATACCGATCCATGTACAAATCAGAACGCTGAGTTGGCAGAGCTTTTCTCGGCCTTGTTTGCCCGTCCTTCGAGCAACTTGATGGCATATTCCATGGCGTCGATCAGGCTGTCTGCATTCGCAATGTCCTTGCCGGCAATATCGAAGGCTGTTCCGTGATCCACTGAGGTGCGTAGAATTGGCAGGCCCAGCGTAATGTTGACGCCACTGATGGCATGCCATTTCCCCGTCGTGGGGTCGACATTGAAGCCCAGTAGCTTGACAGGGATATGCCCTTGATCGTGGAACATGGCGATAACCGCATCGAACTGCTCAGCGCGCAACTTGATGAACACCGTGTCCCCCGGCACCGGACCGGTAATGTCGAACCCACGTTCAGCATATTCCTTAATGATCGGAGTAACGATTTCGATGTCTTCCATGCCTAAGATCCCGCCTTCGCCACAGTGTGGATTAAGGCCAGCCACCGCCAGCCGCGGTTTTTCAAGGCCCAGGCAATCCAGCGCTTCAAAAGTGACGTCGATGACGCGGCGCAACCGGGTCGGCGTGATCCGCTTCGGTACATCGGCAATCGCACAATGGGTCGTGACGTGGCTCACCCGCATGGATCCGTGTGCGAGCATCATGACAGCGTCACGCTGGCCGGTGAGGTGTGCCAACAGTTCGGTGTGGCCTTCAAAGTGATGACCGGCCATGTGCAGAGCCTCTTTCGAGAGCGGCGCTGTGACAATGGCATCGGCTTCGCCACCCTGCACCATTTCGGCGGCGCGCTTCACCGCACGGTAGGCCCACTCGCCGCCAGCGGGGGATACTTGGCCGATGACGATAGGGAGATCCACGGGGCCAACATCCACCATCTCGTAATACGGGTCATTGGGAGTAGCGGGCGTGATGCCGAGGTGATCCTGGGCTTCACGCAGGGCGACTTCGCTACCAATAACGATCAGCGAGATACCTTTCGACAAAGCCGTAGTCTTCAGTTGTTGTGCCGCTTTGGCGATGATTTCGGGACCAATCCCTGCGGGATCGCCCATCGTGATGGCTAAACGAATAGATTTTCTCATGATTTATCGATCCTCTTAGATAAGTGTTGTGGCGCAGTTGACGATCCGCACCATGGCAACCAAGTCGTCATCGTCACCGAATGCTCCCGAACGTGAGTGACAGATCACGCCGTCCCATAAGCCCCCTTGCAGGCGGGCATAACCCCATCCGGCACGAACGGAAGGACCTGCCACAATCGTATTCGCGCCGCTTGCCTGAACGATGTCCAGGAAGGTATCGCCCCCGATGACAAACAGGGCGCCAGGTTTTGGTAATTTGTGAATGAGCGTCGAAATCTGTGCGCTTCGTAGCGCCGATGCCGCGTCCGCTGTGAGCCGAACGGTGGGAGACAGGTCGAACATAGACAACGTGTTTGAGGGTGTGTCTTGCATTAAGGCTTGCTGCAGTTGTTCGGAATCTCCGCCCTCCACGCAGTGTGGCTTGCCTAAAGCTTGCTTGGTTTGCAATGAAGGATTGTCGATTGGGGTCAGCGCGGTTGAATTGGAAGCGTCGGTAGATGTGGAAAGCCAGTGATGAAGATCAAATGTCACCCGACCCAGTTTCGGAAAAGCCGGAGTAAATACGATCTGACGGAATCTGCCCGCACGAGCCACCCACGCTACTTCGTCGAAAGTGTTCCCACGTAGCAGGCTATCCACCTTCTTGATACAAAAATCGGCCTTCTCGAACCAAGGCATGATGCTATTTAGACGGTCCGGCAAATCGTCACGACGGATGTCTCGCAAGCCAGTGATCAACGCCTCTACCGGATACCGCTGGGTGCCGGCATGCACCGGCGCCATGACTGGCACTTCTGCCACACTATCAAGCGCTCCGGTGAGATCGTCTGCAAGAATATGAATCTTGGTCATTGCGAGGCTCCTACCAGAGACAGGCAAATCCCCAGCGCACGCAAATGGTCTTGTATGTCGCGAAACAGCCGATTGTCGCTGATCATTTTGTTCATTTCCTGCAACTTGCATACGCTACGCAGGACTCGGGGTCGAAACTTGGACGAATCCACCAGTAAAAGGCAGCTTTGCTGCGGATTCGATGAACGCTCGCTTCACTGAGGCGATTTCAAGAGAAGTCTCTGAAAGGACGGCTCCAGTTACTGCATGTCCGCCCATCAAGAGCACATCGGCGCGCAGAGCGCTGACGCTGGAAATCACTGCATCGCCTATTAAGGTATGGCCGCCTGGGCGTAACGCGCCACCTAATACGTGCCCCTGAGTATTCGGTGCGGTTCCCAACGTCTGAGCGATCAGTAGGTCATTTGTAATACCGATCAGCGGCAGATTTCTGGTCACGACAGCACGAGCCACTGACGACATGGCAGCCGAGGTACGGGATGGCCGGACAGACCAGGGTATCCTGATCCATCGGCAGCGATAGGGCATCGATCTCCGCCGCGATGTGGCTTTTCATCCATCTGTCGATCTTTAAACAGGATGCGAAATCGCTCCCTCGCCACTCTGGCCGCAAACTGGCGATTCCCTGATTTCACTCTGTGCCGCCAGACCGCGAGTCTGATAAGGGTTGAGAATGATGTGTGACACTGAGCGCCTCCTCTAAAACTTCTTTGTCATGTTGTAATATACATATCATGGAATTTCAATTTTTTCTTTTGATGACAGCTATAAAATGCTTGTTTACCTGTTGTAAACATCGGCTACCCCTGAAAGCAATTCGACTGTTTGACGGCCATCGTCCAAGAATCTCAGCCCAGTCTCGCCAACACCTACCTTTCATCCAATCGATCTGTCTAAGCAGCAACCAAGAATAAGGTCGCTTCAGAGGTTTTGAGCGAGAGACGAGATCCGACGCACCACAAAAAAACCACCCCACCAAATCGCGTTCGCGGTAATTCTTTACAAATTGACAACAGCGTTATAACCTGCAAACTTTAGCTACCGCTCGGGGAAGCGTGGGCCGTTGATCCAAATATGAATGGCCCAGGGAGGCGTCGTCATCAGCCGTATTGGTGCACCGCCGAGTCCGAGCGCAAGTCGGACCTGAACATAACTACGTCATAAAAGGAGGATTATATGAATAAGTTTTTAAAGGGTTTGATGGTTGCGGCGTTTGTTATTGCGCCCGTAGCCGTACAGGCTCAGCAGACAATCAAACTGATTTCGATGCCGCCCGGCGGATCCTGGTATTCGTATGGATCGACGTTTGGCGAGATTATCTCCAAATCGAAAGGCGACCTTAAGCTCGAGGTGGAGGTCTTACCGCGGGGTGGTGGCATGGCCAACCCAGTAGCCGTCAATCGGGGGTTGGCCGATTTGGGTTTCGTCACATCAAATGCGGCCGTGTGGGCGCGCGACGGCATTGGTGAAGAGTTCAAGGAACGCAAAAGCGAAGATATCACCACCGTGGTCGGCGGTTTGCAGATCTCGTACACGACCGTCGTAGCCCGCAAGGCCTATGTCGATCAGACCGGCAACGACACACTGGAAAAGGTTATCGCCGCCGACAAGCCACCGCGTATCGCCATGAAGCCGACGGGTTCGCAGGTTCCAATCATCGCCAACTACATGTTCGAAGCGCTTGGCACGAGTCTGGAGGAGCTTCGCAAAAAGGGCGCCATCATCCAGGTGGAAACGGCCCAGATCGCTCAGATGCTGCGCGACGGTACCGCCGATGTCTATATCGAGAACTCGCCGATCGGTCAGGCGACGATGACAGAGGCGACCCTGACGTCGGCTATGGTCTTTCTTCCGATATCGGAGACCGTGCTCAAACATATGGAGAAGCTAGGAATGCCCCGTGGAACCATGCCAGCGGGATCCTATCAGGGACTTGACACCGGCTACATCAATCCAACGTCGCCTACCCTCTTGATCGCCAATCGCAACAAGAGCGAAGACGTGATCTACCAAGTCACCAAAGCGTTGGTTGAGGCCCGCGATGAGATCGCGAAGACGTATGCTCCACTGGCTGGTTGGGATCCGAAAGCCGGCGCTCAGCCCGATCAGGCGATTCTTGAACTGCATCCCGGCGCAGCCCGCTACTACCGCGAACAGGGTTGGATCGACTGATCTCGCTCAGAACGCTTGAGATTGCCAGGTTGAAGGTTGTGCCTGGCGATCTTGAGCTTCGCCAAAAAGGGGTAGTTTGATGAAGTTCTCACTGGTTATGCGCATCATTCAAGTGGTGCTGGCATTCACCTATGTCGGTGTCCTGCTGACGCAGTTCTTCTTCCCAGTTCCGCCGATGTCGATCGCGGCCTTCCACGTGTACATGGCGGTAGCTCTTGTATACGCGTTTTCCATCGAGAGCGATGATGGTAGATTTCTCTGGCTCCGACGTGCGATCACGCTGACCTGCCTCGCACTCTCGCTGAGTCTTGTGGTCCTCTATTACTTCGAAATCCCGCGCCTCGAACGCCGTTTGGAAATGATCGACCCGATCTTTCCCATCGATATCTTCATGCATCTTGCGGGCGTAATCCTGATCTTGGAGGCGGTGCGTCGGTCGGTTGGTATGTCGCTTTTGGTGGTGGTCTGCGTGTTCATCGCCTACGCCTATCTTGGATTTCTGGCGCCCGGATGGCTTTCTTTCCCCGGTTTCTCGCTCAGTACGCAGGCAGAGCTGGTCACCATGCAGACGTCAGGGATTTTTGGCGTGACTGCCAGCGCCGCGATTAACTTCGTGTTTTACTTCGTGTTGTTCGGCTCCGTGTTCTCCATCACCGGCGGCGGACCACTATTTATCGACTTGGCCATGAAGGCGACCTCAGGCTTTGCCGGTGGAGCCGCGAAGATGTCGCTGGTCGGTTCGGCTCTGTTCGGGATGGTCAGCGGTTCGGCGATCGCTAACACAACATCGACTGGCGTTCTTACGATTCCAATCATGCATCGGTCCGGTTACTCCAAGGAACAGGCAGCGGCGACTGAAGCCATTGCTTCCACGGGTGGCCAACTCATGCCGCCGGTGATGGGCATCGCTGCCTTCGTCATGGCCGACCTACTTGGAATCCCCTATGTGAAGATCGCAGCCGCCGGCCTGATCCCAGCAATCGCGTTCTACTTCGCGCTCATGGTCATCGTGGACCTGCGCGCCCGCAAGTCGGGGGTTGGCAATATCAACAGCGAACTGCTCGACATGCCGCCGATCCTGCCGCGGCTGCACCTTCTGATCGCACCGTTGGCGATGATCGTGACGTTGGTCATAGGATATTCCGCGCCCTTCGCCGCGCTTGTCGGCACCGTCCTGTCGCTCGTGGTGCCGGTCCTGCACAAGTCGACATGGTACCCGGTGCGGTCCCTTTACGACACGGTGATGGACACGGCGAAGCAGATGGGACAGATCTCGGCCCCACTGGCCGCAGTCGGCATCGTCATGGTTGTTGCCACACAATCGAACTTGGCGATCAAGTTTGTTAGCATGCTGACCGAGATTGGCGCCAATAACCTCTACCTCTCACTCGTCCTCGTCATCTTCGGCTGCATTATCATGGGCATGGGACTGCCCACTGTGGCGGCCTACATCATCGGTTCACTGGTCTTCGTGCCGGCTCTGACGGGAATGGGGGTCGATCTGCTCGCAGCGAACATGTTCGTGCTCTACTACTGTGTGCTCTCGATGGTGACGCCGCCGGTCGCGCTTTGCACCTTTGCAGCAGCGGGCATTGCGGGGTCGAATGTGAACAAGACGGGGATTCTAGCGTTCATCTATTCGCTCGTGATCTTCCTCGTGCCGTTCGCCTTCATTAACGATCCACATCTACTTTGGCAGGGAGCGTCCTGGCAGATCGCGATCGGTGCCGTCGGCTTGATCCTTGCTACGTTCAACTGGGCCGTTTTTATTGAAGCCTGGCTCAAGTATCGGCTCAACATTTTCGAACGTACGGCGTTTTTGGGGCTGAGCCTCTTGTTGGTTGTCGAGCCAACCCTCTCCACATTCTGGTTGGCGGGCATCGTCGCAAGTGCGCTCCTGATCGGCTGGTGCTTCCTAATGAAGCCCATCCCGAGCACCAAGCAGCGAGCAGTCTGACCACACATGTGCCGGGCAGGTCCGGGGTGATTTAGCGCATTTCCCCGGATCATCCCGAAGATGATGCGATTACCTTTTCGCTTCGTTTTCGGGTTGGCTTCGGTACTCCGACAAGTCGAGGGTCCGCCATGCTTCCTGTGCGGTGATGGTCGTGCGGTGACCACATCGCCGCCTGTGGTGGGAGCTATCTTGCACCGGTCGCGAGGTGTGGCGTCTGCATGTCAAGACAGTAATTCAACTGGTCAATACACGATCGTCCCGCAAATGGCAGACGGCGGTAAAGTGATCCTTATCGGCAGTGCACCGCGCGCGGTTCTGCAGCCAGTATGCGCAAGCAAGGCCACCGTGGTCGGATTAGCCCGATCTTTTACGATGTCACATGATTTCGGACATGCCGTTGCAGCACGTCAATGATATTCGTAGACCTCGATCCTGAAGATCTCCATCATCTGGCGAAAATTCTCATGGAAAACCAACTTCTTATCGACCTGTTGATCGACGCCCGTCGGAACGGGCGACCGGTTTCTGTTTCCGCCGACTTGCCAATCCCCTCTGATGCGCATGTTGCCGACATCGTGCAACTTGCAGTCGTCCGACATTTTGGACTGATCGGTGCCTACAAAGTGTTTCAAGTTGGCCAAACCGAAGGAAAATGGGGAGCGATCCCCGCCACGCGGGTCCTCGTTTCGCCGGCAAAGATTGATGCGACCCTTTCGGAGTTCAAGATCGAGGCTGAGATTGCGTTCCGCTTTGGGCGCGACCTTCCGCTCCGCCAAGACGGTTCGGACTATTCGACGCCAGATGTCTGGGCAGCCGTGGGCGGCGCCTTTGCCGCTTTTGAACTTCTGGAAACCCGCTTCCCCTCGATCACCCACCGCGATCCGTTGCTGGTCCGGGCTGACGCCATGGGAAATTCGGGCCTCGTGATTGGCCGCGAGGTAGAGTCGTGGAGATCAGCCGTGAAACCCGACGTAGCGGTCCGTGTCGAAATCGGTAACAAGACCGTCGTCGATCAGCGTGGTGGCCATCCTTCCGGAGATCCGGCGCATCCGCTGGTCTGGCTCGCCAATGCGCTTGCCCGTACTGACCACTGGATCAAGGCTGGCGATATTGTGACCACCGGTTCCTTCGGCGGCAGCCACTTGATCCTGCCAGGTGAATCGGCCGTGGCCAGTATTGATGGATTCGACAGTATTCACTTCACACTTGTTGCAAACTGAGGGTTCCTCCGAACCCTGACGGGATGATGGGGTAGTATGCGCTAGTGGGGTTAAAGACCCGCGTGGTGTTATAGGCGTTTCTCACTTCCGCTAAAATTCAATTAGCGGAAGTGAGAAAAATTGATGATGATCCCCAAACGCTTGCCGGTTCACCGCGATAGCCTTAAACTAAACTCATTAAATTTAGTCTACTCGTGATCTGGAGCCTTGGAGATGCAAACGATCAACATTCATGAAGCCAAGACGCATTTATCGCGCTTGGTCGAGCGCGCCGCGTCGGGGGAGCCCTTCGTGATCGCGAAGGCGGGTAAGCCGTTGGTGAAGGTGATGGCCTTGGAGGCCCCCGCGCCGGGGACGAAACAGTGGTTTGGTCTTTTGGAAGGGCAGTATCAGATACCGGATGATTTCGACACCCTGTTTCAGGAAGAGATCGAAGCGGCGTTTTACGGTCACGATGCGGATGCGCCCACTTGAAACGCTTTTTGTTGGATACGCATTTGTTGTTATGGGCGACGATCCGCCCGGATCGATTACCGCCGGTTGTGCATACGCTGGGCGCACTGCCAGAAACCCAATTGGTTTTTAGCGTGGTCAGTTTATGGGAAGTCGCGATCAAACGCCGTAAAGGACACCGGGATTTCACGGTCGATGAGCGGGTGTTGCGCCGTGCGCTGCTGGATCATGGCTATGAGGAATTGCCGATCTTGAGCGCGCATGTGGTGGCGATTCCTGAACCGCCTACGGTGCATAACGATCCTTTCGATCATTTGCTGATTGCGCAAGCGCAGGTTGAAGGGATTGTTCTTCTCACAGCTGATGCGACATTGGCCCAGTATCCCGCGCCGGTACAATGGGTGTCCTGATTCAGAAACCAGGAATGCTCATGGCGAATACGCACGCCCTCGTCGAAGTAGCGACGGCGACGGCGGCTCCCTCGACCGATCTGGCCCCGGTGCTGCAACCCTATATCGAGGCCGCCCTGGCCGATCGCACCCGCCACGAATACCGCGCCGACCTCCAGCGCTTTTTGCAATGGGGGGGAACGCTGCCCGCGCCGCCCGAAACGGTGGCGGCCTATCTGGTCGCCCATGCGACCGATCATGCGATGGCGACCTTGCAACGCGGGTTGGTGAGCGTGGGCCGGGCGCACAGCACCCAGGGGTGGCCTGATCCGACCAGACCGAATTAGCGGAAGTTAGGGCTAAAACATGAATAAAAAACCGTGTATAATAGATCGTGTGACTTCCACACGAGAAATATCCCCATGGTGAAGAATATTACCTTTTCCGCCGAGGAAACCCTGATCCAGCAGGCCCGTACAGTGGCCCGCGATCACCACACTACACTCAACCATGCCTTCCGGCTTTGGTTGGAAAGCTATGCGCGCCAACACGATGTCGAACGCTTTCATCAGCTCCTGGACCACTTGCAGGGCCGCTTGCATTCCGGGGGACAGCATTTCAACCGAGAAGAGATGAATGGGCGCCGTTGATTTCTTCGACAGCAATGTGCTGATTTATCTGTTCGATGATGCGGAGCCGGCAAAGCAGCCGATCGCTCGGCGGTTAGTGACGCGCGCGCTGGCAGAAGGTACCGGCTGCATCAGCCATCAAGTGGTCCAGGAAACGCTCAACGTCTTGACCGGCAAATTTCAGCGGCCCGCCTCCAGCGAGGAGGCACAGCAGATCCTGGAACGAGTGTTGGCGCCGCTGTGGCGGGTCATGCCTACCGCCAGTCTCTACAGCCGTGCGCTCAATTTGCACGCACGCTACCGCTATAGCTTTTATGACAGCCTGATTCTAGCGGCGGCGTTGGAGGCAGGCTGTACCCGACTCTACAGCGAAGATTTGCAGGACGGTCAACAGATTGAGGGATTGATCCTCGAAAATCCGTTCAGACCCTGACCTCGACCCCGATCCAGAGGTATTGACCCATGGCGAATACGCACGCCCTCGTCGAAAGAGCGACGGCGACGGCGGCTCCCTCGACCGATCTGGCCCCGGTGCTGCAACCCTATATCGAGGCCGCCCTGGCCGATC
>JAGRHK010000069.1 GCA_020444985.1 Candidatus Competibacteraceae bacterium | reverse complement strand
ATATAAAAACCGGCTCCTGATTTTTTAACCGCTACTTACGCAGCGAGGGTTTATACGTGGGCGTTCTCATACTCGGATTGATTCTCTTTCTGGCGATGCATTCCATCTCGATCATCAACGAACCCTGGCGGGATCGACAGGTGGCGAGGATGGGCGAAGGGCCTTGGAAAATCTTGTACTCTCTGGTGTCGCTGGTCGGGTTTGGACTCATCGTCTGGGGTTATGGATTGTCTCGCTACGATCCTGTACCGCTCTACCTGCCGCCGGCATGGCTGCGCCATATCGCTTTATTGCTGATGGTCCCGGTATTTCCGCTGTTGCTCGCGGCCTACCTGCCGGGACGCATCCAGGCCAAGCTCAAACACCCTATGCTCGCCGCAGTTAAACTATGGGCATTCGCGCACTTGTTAGCGAACGGAATGCTGGCCGATGTGCTGCTGTTTGGCGCCTTCCTCGCTTGGGCAGTGGCGGATCGCATTTCCCTGAAGCGTCGTATCCCCCGCCCTGTCGATGGCGCACCGCCGTCCAAATGGAACGATTGGATTGCCGTGATCGGCGGTTTGGCCCTTTACGTTGCTTTCGTGCTGTGGTTGCATCTCTGGTTGATTGGCGTTTCGCCGGTCACCGTAGGACGTTGAAGGACGGAAATCACCTATGGCCATTCCTCAACACTTGCTGGTTATCGATTTGGAAACCCGCCCCGATGCAGCGATTTTGCCGGCGGAGCACGACCCCGAAATCTTCCCCAAGCCGATCCAGCATGAGATCGTGACCTTGGGCTTTCTGCTGGCGCGGATTGAACGCGATGGCGAACGAGAACGCTATTTGATCCGTAAACTGGGTTCCGCCAGCATTGCCGACCGAAGTGAACGGGATATTCTGGCGGGGTTCTGGCAGATGATCGATCGACAGAAGCCGCGGGTGGTGACCTGGAATGGGCGTGGTTTTGACGCCGCCGTTCTCAAGCAACGGTCACTGGTCCACGGCCTGACCGCGTTCAATTGGCACCGCACCGATTCCCGCTTTGGCTATGACTATCGCTACGAATGCAACTGGCACTGCGATCTGATGGATGTGCTGAGCGATTTTGGCGCTTCGCCGCGTCTGGGACTGGACGAGGCGGCGCAAGCGCTTGGGCTGCCGGGGAAATGGAACGGGCATGGGGAACATGTTGCGGAGCAGGCTGCCGCCGGGGGTTATGACGCGATTAACCAGTATTGCGAAGGCGATGTTCTCAATACCTATCTGCTTTATCTGCGCTGGGCGTATTTCAGCACCCGCCTCAGTAGCCAGGGCCATAACCTCAGTGTGCGGAATCTACTGGATTATCTTGAAGCGGGCCAGGAAGAACATTCGCATTGGGGCGATTTCGCCGAACGCTGGCAAGCCAGTGTCCGGCCCTGTCCAATTTTTATCCCGGAAGCGCCGAGCGAACCAGGACCCCAATCGCCCGAATCTCATCTGCGCAGTGAAGATGTGCTGCCATAGATTGACGCACAGCGCAATACAGCTAGCCCGTTTTTGAAAGCGAAGAGTTTTCCACAGAATCTGTGGATAAGTCGACCAAAACGCCCCGATCCAAGTGCGCAACCGCTTGTCCGGCTTACCGTGAATCTGGATTGGTGAAAAAATCGCCAGTTACCTTGCGGTATAGGTTTCAACGGGGCGCGCGCTTGCCGTTGAATCCGCTTTGAAGAGCGGTTACTGTTCGTGAACAGGCGGTATTCCGCAATCAATGGATAACGATCCTCATGCATATCAACCGGCATTTTCTCTGTATCATCATGCTCTTATTCTTGCTGATGCCCGCCATGTTTGCGCTGCCCGCCCAGGCTGCTTCCATTCCGCCGGCGGTGTTGACGCAAATCCCGGTGCCCTTGCATCCCTGGCTGGACTGGGTGCTGCGCAACGTGCCAGAGGAACAGCGTTGTCCGGTCTATTTCGATGACATCAAGCGCCATCGCTGCGTCTGGTCGACCGGGCTGCAATTGCGGCTCAATGCCCGTGGCGGCGAATTCAGCCAGCAGGCGCATCAGGATGCCGAGGATTGGCTGACCTTGCCGGGCGACCGACGCTATTGGCCACAAGCGGTACGATTGGATGACGTACCGACCCCCGTCATGGAGCGCAATGGACGACCGGCGCTCAAGGCGTCGGCAGGCGACCATCAGGTGACGGGGCGCTTTTTCTGGAGCACCCTGCCGGAGTCGATACGGGTTCCGCCGGATAACGCCTTGCTGGATCTGTGGCTTGATGGACAACCCACGCCGGTATTTCGCTTGGAAAATAACGGCGTATTGTGGTTGCGCCAGCGACCGGCTGAACCCGCCCAGCAGGATACGCTGGAGCTGCAAGTCTTTCGTTTGCTGAGCGATGGCCTGCCTTTCACTGTCGTTACCCACCTGGAGCTGCGCGTGTCCGGGCAGGTTCGCGAGGAATTGCTCGGCCCAGTGCTCTTACCGGATTTTTTGCCATTGGCCTTGAACAGCCCGTTGCCGGCCCGGCTGGAAGCTGATGGGCGGTTGCGCGTACAACTGCGCCCAGGGACCTGGTCGATCCGTCTGACTGCGCGTCATCAGGGACCCCTGGATGCATTGACTCGGCTTGCCGCCGAGCCGCCGTGGCCGGTGCAGGAGATCTGGAGCTTTCAGGCGCAAAACGTCTTGCGCGTCGTCGCCGTGGAAGGCGCGCCGGCGCTGGATCCAACGCAAACGAATGTGCCTGAAGAATGGCGCGCCTGGCCCGCGTATCTCTTGCAGCCTGGGGAAACGCTGCGCCTGGTTGCGCGCACCCGGGGCGTCGCGGAACCGACCCCGGAACAATTGGCGCTGAGTCGCACGCTCTGGCTCGATTTCGCCGGCGGGGGCTATACCGTTCAGGATCGTCTGAGCGGAAGCCTGGAAACGACGCGCTTGAATGCCGCTCCCATTTTGCAGTTGGGCCGGGTGGCGATTGGGGGTGAAGATCAATTTATTACCCAAATGCCTGGCAGCGAAGGCGCTGGAGTGGAGGTGCGTCCGTTGAACGATCTGCAATTGACCGCCGACAGTCGCCTGGAGCCGGAGCGTATCGAGGATCTGCCGGCCGTTGGTTGGCGCGTTGCTCCACAGCGCATTGACGCGACCCTGAATTTGCCGCCCGGCTGGCGGTTGCTGGCGGCAGAGGGACCGGATCGCGTCGGCAATGCCTGGCTCTATTCCTGGAATCTGCTGGACTTGTTCCTGGTGCTGGTCATTGCCCTGGCCTTCATGAAGCTGTGGAATATCGGTTGGGGCCTGATCGCGCTGGCCGGAATGACGTTGGTTTATCATGAACCGAACGCACCGTTGTATGTCTGGCTCAATATTCTGGCGGCGATCGCGCTGCTACGGGTGCTGCCGCCGGGCCGGTTCCGTGGTTGGGTGGCATTCTATCGACGACTGGCGTTACTCGGATTGCTGATCATCGGGGGCTTGTTCGCGGTCCAGCAGGCGCGCAGCATACTGTATCCGCAATTAGATCCTTTTACCTTTAATGGCTTGGCGTTCCCGGCGATAGGCCCGAACGCGTCGCCTCCGGCTGCCGAGCCGCAGTCGCCTGCCGATGAAGCGCCAAACGCCTATAGTCGCGCCCAATCCCTAGTCGCGAGTCAGCCGTTGCTGTTGCAAAACAAGTTGTCGCAACGGCTTCAGCAGCAATACGCCGCGAATATCAAGGTGCAAACCGGTCCTGGCGTACCGGTCTGGAACTGGCAGCGCGCGACCTTGCGCTGGAGTGGGCCGGTGGCGATGGATGAGCGGCTGCGTTTGTGGCTGTTGCCGCCTTGGGGTACGCGCGTTCTGATGCTGGGTGGATTGTTACTGATATTAGCCATGACGGGGCGGGTTTTCGTTACCCGGCGGCGATCCGCGTCGCCGGACGCCGCTGCGCGCGCTAAGTCACCGCCGATAGCCAAGGAGAAGAAGGAGAAGATTGAGCCGCCATCCGACGCTGATGCATCCCGACGCGGCGGCGGGGCCGTTGCCGCGTTTCTGGCGTTATTGATGGGAGGCGGGTTATTTTTTGCGCCAGCCCCGGCGCAAGCCCAGTTTCCCTCGCCGAAGCTGCTCCAGGAATTGCGCGACCATCTGACGCAGCCGCCGGATTGCCAGCGCTGCGGGGATCTGGCGGCGCTGGCGCTGAGTCTTCAGAATGGCGATCTGCATCTGCGCCTGTCCTTGCAAGCCCAAGCCGAAACGGCGACGCCGCTGCCGTTGCCGCATGAAGGATTGATCATCCGCTCCATTGCTCTGGACAGTCAGCCTGCGGTGCTGTTTCGCGATTCCGCACAACTGCTTTGGCTGCGTTTAACCCCAGGTTTGCACGAAGTGACCATCCTGGCTGCCGTGCCTACCGATGTTACGACTTTGCAATTACCCTTGCCGATGGCGCCGGGCCGCGTGGAACTCAACGTCAACGGTTGGCGAGTGGAAGGCCATGTTGAAGGGCGTGTTGATCGACAATTGCAATTTACCCGCCAAGGTCCCGATGCGGCGACGCCGTTGCAATCCGGGGTGATGCCGCCGTTTGTCCAGGTCGAGCGCGATATTTTTCTGGATGTGGATTGGCGGGTGAACACGCGGGTGCGCCGGCTGAGTCAGGCGGATTCAGCGGCGGTGGTGGAAATTCCTTTGTTACCAGGGGAGCGGATTACCACACCCGATATTCAGGTGCGCGAAGGACAAGTATTGGTCAACCTGCCGCCGGAGCGCGCCGAGACCGCCTGGTCGGCAACTTTGAGCCGCACTGATGAAATGCCGCTCCAGGCGGCGGAGAGCGCGAATTTTGTGGAAATCTGGCGCTTGCAGGCCGGCCCGCTCTGGCATGTGCAAAGCGCGGGCATTCCTCTGGTGCGGCGGGTCGATGGCGATGGCCAATGGTCCCCGGAATGGCGACCGTGGCCCGGCGAACAGGTGACGCTGAGCATCATGCGCCCCGAAGGCGCGCCGGGGACCACGGTGACCATTGACCGTAGCCATTTGGGTATCAGTCCCGGTCCACGGTTAAGCGAGGCGATGCTGGATTTGCACATTCGCGCCAGTCGCGGGGTGGATCATCCATTAACCCTGCCGCCCGGCGCGACCTTGACCGGGGTGCGGATCAACGAGGTTGTCCAACCCTTGCAGCAACAGGGCCAGCAGGTCGTGTTGCCGTTGACGCCTGGCGCGCAGCGTGTGGTGGTGACTTGGCGCAGCGCGCAGGCCATGGCGGCGCGCTATGCAACGCCAACTGTGGATTTAGGTAGTCCCAGCGTCAACAGCACGCTGAGTTTGCAGTTGCCGCGCGATCGCTGGTTATTGTGGGCCGAGGGACCGGTGCTGGGGCCTGCGGTGCTGTTTTGGGCGGTATTGCTGGTGATTCTGATCGGAGCGATGGCGCTAGCCCGTTGGGGGGGGACGCCCTTGCGGACTCATCAGTGGTTTTTACTGGGGGTCGGCCTGAGTCAGAGTCATGCAGTGGCGATCCTGCTGGTCACCGGTTGGCTGTTGCTGTTGGGACGACGCAAGGCGCTGGCGGAACAGGAGATTGGCGCGGTTAAATTTGACCTGGGGCAGATCAGCCTGGCCTTGTTGACGCTAGTGGCGTTGGCCACCTTATTGTTCGCGGTCGAGCAGGGTTTGCTGGGGTCGCCGGATATGCAAGTGGCCGGTCATCATTCGACGGCTTGGCGACTGAGCTGGTATCAGGACCGGATTGCTGGTCCCATGCCGATTGCCGAAGTAATCACCGCGCCCTTGCTTGTTTATCGCGGCTTGATGCTGGTCTGGGCCTTATGGTTGGCCCTGGCGTTGCTCAAGTGGCTGAATTGGGGATGGAGCTGCTTTAGCGCTGGGGGATCGTGGCGGTCGCTACGCCGGAAGGCGTGAGCTATTCAGCTTGGCGTCGGATGCGCGGTCAAAATCGTACGCTTTGCCGTGCGTCCGACAGAACAGGGCGGGAAAGACCGCTGCGACGGTTTAAACTTTGAATAAGGAACATCTGAATGGAAACACATATCGCCGACATTACCCGAGTGATCCAACTCTCGGTCGCCCCCGCGTTTCTCCTGGTGGCGTTGGGGACGCTGATCACGATTTTAACGACGCGGCTGGCGCGGATCGTTGACCGCCGGCGTGTGGTGCAGGAGCGGCTCTGTGCGCCCACCGGCGAGATCGTGGCGGAGCAGCAGGAATTTGCGCACTTGACGCGCCGGAGCAGCCTGATTTATTTCGCCATCCTGTTCGCGGTTCTCGGGGCGCTCCTGATCTGTCTGGTCGTGGCGTCCACCTTTCTCGGGGCATTGCTGTCCATCGAATTGGCAAAAATCGTCGCCGGTCTGTTCGTGCTGACCATGGCGTCGATGGTGGTGGCCTGGAGTCTCTTTCTAGGCGAGGTTTCCCTGGCGGTCTGGGCCGGTATGCACAATCGCCGTTAGCGTTCCTGCGCTGACGCCCGGCAGCTTGTTGCCAAACAACCGCCTTCGCTTCACTCCACGCGCTTTCCCCGCCATTTCGATGGAACCGCCAGTTCCGCGAACAGCCATTCCTGAAAATACTTGATCTTGGGTAGATCGGCCCGCGATTTCAGCACGTTGAACGTATAACCGGACACCTTCGGGCCTTGTAGGCCCAGCGGGGCGGGCTTCGATGTGACTGCGGGGGAGCCGCCGGCTTTGGACAATCCGCTGATGCAAATCGCGGGGCGGCCCAACGTCATCCTGACGCCGCATATCGCTTGGGCCTCGGACGAGGCGCAACAGGCGCTGGCCGATCAATTGATCGACAACATTGAACAATTCGTTGCCGGCGCGCCGAGGAATCTGGTTTAGGAATTAAGCCAAGCGGAACTATGCTATAACCATGAAGAAGTACGTTGCGCCAGGGGAGATTGAACGGCGGTAGCGCATCGGCTCATTTCCGGGTAGGTCGGGCAAAAGCGGAGCGTTGCCCGACTTGTTCAGAGGGTTGACGGGCACATGTCGGGCGCGTCCTGTGCCTGACCTGCCGGGCTACTTGGCTGGATCGCTCGCTGGCGTAACCACGCCAAGGTGGCCAGGGAAAGCGTAGTCTGGATTACGTTGTGCTTCATCCAGGCTACGCCCCTCGCGCCTCATGCCGCCAGATTCTGCGCAGCGAATTCCCAGTTCATCAAATGATCCATGATGGCGGCGATATAGTCAGCCCGGCGGTTCTGGTAATCCAGGTAATAGGCGTGTTCCCAGACATCGACCGTCAACAGAGGTTTCTGGCCTTGAGCAATCGGCGTGTTCGCATTACCGGTCTTTACAATGGCAAGCTGGTCGCCGTCCTTGACCAGCCAGGCCCAACCGCTGCCAAACTGACTGGCGGCAGCTTTCGCAAACGCGGTTTTGAATGAATCAAAGCCGCCAAAATCCTTCTCAATATGTTCCATTAATACGCCAGTCGGTTTGCCGCCGCCTTTGGGGCGCAGGCTGTTCCAGT
>JAGRHK010000068.1 GCA_020444985.1 Candidatus Competibacteraceae bacterium | reverse complement strand
CGTTTCCTGGTTCACGCGCGGTTTGCGGGTGTTGGAAAGGCGACTTCAGATGGAACTCCCCTTACCTCCCTTCTACCCGCTTTGCCCCGTGATGAGAAACTGATAGGTGATGAGGGTAGCGGCTTCCTCCCCGTTTTACCGTGCGTCGTCTTGCGTATAATGCGCATCCGCCCAAAGCCTGGGCGATGACTTGCTACTTCCAACTGTCCTGGATACCGCCGCACCGCATGAACGCCGCCTATGACGCCTCCGCGATAGAAGTCCTCAGTGGATTGGACCCGGTCCGCAAACGACCGGGGATGTATACCGACACCACGCGCCCCAATCATCTGGCTCAGGAAGTCATCGACAACAGCGTAGACGAGGCGATCGCCGGCCATGCTGAAACGGTCGCGGTCACTCTGTACGCCGACGGCTCGCTAGCGGTTGAAGACAACGGGCGCGGTATGCCGGTGGATATTCACCCCGAGGAAGGCATCCCTGGCGTCGAACTCATCCTGACCCGGCTGCACGCCGGCGGTAAATTTTCCGATCGCAACTATCAGTTTTCCGGTGGTCTGCACGGCGTCGGGGTTTCGGTGGTCAACGCCTTATCCAGTCGCCTGGAAGTGCGGGTCAGACGCAATGGCAAGGAATACCAGATGATTTTTGCCGGCGGCGATAAAGTATCCGAGTTGATGGAAGTCGGACCCGCGCCGCGCCGGGCGACTGGCACCACAGTGCGCTTCTGGCCGGAGCCGCGCTACTTCGACTCGCCCCGGTTTTCCATTCCTCGCCTGCAACATGTCCTGCACGCCAAAGCCGTGCTTTGTCCGGGCTTGAAGGTCAAATTCAACGATGAGGCCACCGGTGAACAATGCCTCTGGCATTACCAGGATGGCCTGACCGACTATTTGCGCGAAGCGCTGGGCAAAACGACATTGTTGCCCGACCCGCCGTTCATCGGCCACCTCAACGGCGAGCGCGAAGCGGTGGACTGGGCGTTGACCTGGTTGCCGGAAGGCGGCGAACCGGTGACGGAAAGCTATGTGAACCTGATTCCTACGCCCTTGGGCGGAACGCATATCAACGGCTTGCGCGGTGGCCTGACCGACGCGGTGCGCGAATTTTGCGATTTCCGCAACCTGGCTCCGCGTGGGTTGCGCATCGCGCCCGAAGATGTGTGGGAAGGGTGCTGCTATGTCCTCTCGGTCAAGATGCAGGACCCGCAGTTCTCTGGCCAGACCAAGGAGCGCCTGTCCTCGCGGGAGTGCGCGGTGTTTGTCGGCGGCGTCGTCAAGGATGCCCTGAGCCTGTGGCTGAATCAGCACCCGGAAACTGGCGAGCGCATCGCGCAACTGGCGTTGACGAACGCGCAAAAGCGGTTGCGCGCCAGCCGCAAGGTGGTGCGCAAACAGGTGACCAGCGGCCCGGCGTTGCCCGGCAAGCTGGCCGATTGCACTGCCCAGGATCTGGCGCGCGCCGAACTATTCCTGGTGGAAGGCGATTCTGCCGGCGGCTCTACCAAGCAGGCGCGCAATCGTGAATTTCAGGCGGTCATGCCCCTGCGCGGCAAGATTCTTAATACCTGGGAGGTGGATTCCGCCGAGGTGATGGCCTCGCAGGAAGTGCATGATATCGCGGTGGCCATCGGCGTTGATCCCGGTTCTGAAACGTTGAATGGTTTGCGCTACGGCAAAATCTGCATTCTCGCCGACGCCGATTCCGACGGGCTGCACATTGCCACGCTGCTGTGCGCCCTGTTCGTGCGCCATTTTCGACCGCTGGTGGAAGCCGGGCATGTCCATGTCGCCATGCCGCCGCTGTTTCGCATCGATGTCGGCAAGGAGGTCTTTTACGCCCTGGATGAAGCGGAAAAAGCGGGCATTCTCGACCGGATTGCTGCGGAGAAAAAGAAAGGCAAGGTCAATGTCACCCGCTTCAAAGGGCTGGGTGAAATGAACCCCCTGCAGCTACGGGAAACGACCATGGATCCGACCACCCGCCGTCTGGTGCAATTGACTTTGGAAACGGGCGACGACGCGCTCAAGCTCATGGATATGCTCCTGGCGAAAAAGCGCGCTGGGGATCGTAAGCACTGGCTGGAGGAAAAAGGTAACTTGGCGGAAGTGTGACACGGTTTTAGTCGTCACCATGAACGCAACTTAGGGCGGAGGCCAGCGCATGCAAGCGTATCTCACCTTTTGGATACTGGGAATTACTGCATCTCCGCCATGATCAATTGCGTCCACACTCCGGAGCCTGGCAAATTCTGTCCGCCATCGGCAACCACCCGCGCGCCGGTCATGTAGGAAGCCAGCGGTGAGGCCAGGAACACGCTGAGTTGGCCGATATCGTCGGGCGTGCCGAAACGGCCCAGCGGAATCATCTTTTTCAACCGGTCGGCGCCGCCTTCGGGAACGAGCCGACGCACGCCTTCAGTGCCCTCAATCGGACCGGGCGCGATGCTATTGCAACGAATGCCGAACTGACCCCATTCCAACGCCAGATTCTGCATCATCTGATCAATGCCCGCCTTGGCAGCGCCAACATGCGCCTGGAACGCATAAGGCATGAAGGCTTGTCCCGCTGAAATAAACAGGATATTGCCGCGCGTCTCTCGGAGTTGTGCGAACGCAGCCCGGCAGGCGTGAAATGTACCGAGTAGATCAATATCAATGACCGCTTTGAAGCCATTGGGACTGATCTGCTCTGCGGCGCAGGGAAAATTGCCCGCTGCGCCGCAGATCAAAGTCTGTATGGGTCCCAACGCTTCACGGCAACGCGCCATCGCGGTTTCCAGGGCGGCATAGTCGCGGACATCCGCAGAATGGGTAGAAACTTGGGCGCCCAGCGCGCGCAGTTCGTCCGCTGCCGCAGCCAGCTTTGCTTGCGAACGACCGACGATGCCCAGGTTCGCCCCGACTGCGGCGAAATTGCGGGCGATGCCGAGATTAATGCCGCTGCTGCCGCCGGTGATGAAAATGGTCTGGCCTTGGAACAAATCTTTGGCGAAGTAGGATGTGATGGTCATGGCGTTTCCTTCAGGTTCGTGGTAATACACTTTTGACGATGGTCAGTAAAACCGGGTCGATGAGCCTGGTATGGTTTGACTAACGTGAGGTCATCATGGCGGACAGCGATTTGTTGATTATTGGCGCCGGGATCAGTGGCTTGAGCATGGCGCATTATGCCGCCGCCGCAGGGTGGAGCGTGCAGATTCTGGAACAGGAGCAGCGGGTCGGGGGATGCTTGCATTCCCATCGGTTCACGGGTCCGCTGGATGGATTCTGGTTGGAGTTGAGCGCACATAGTGCATTTAATTCCTACAGTAATCTGCTGGCTATCCTGAAGTCGCTCCATGCGCTTGAGCGCTTGCAGCCCCGCGCCAAGGTCGGTTTCCGCCTATTCGCGGATGGCGCAGTCCGCCGCATTCCCAGCCAGCTATCATTTTCTGAACTGGCGCTGGCGCTGTTCCGGTTACTGGGCTTGATCAAAACCGGGCGCAGCGTGGCTGAATATTATGGTCATATCGTCGGCCCGCGTAATTACGCAGCGGTTTTCGAACCCGCATTCAGCGCAGTGATCTGCCAAGCAGCGGACGAGTTCCCCGCCGATGCCCTGTTCAACCCGCGCCCCCGATGTAAGGAAGTCCCGCGTGGCTTTACCTTGCCAGGGGGGTTGCAAACCCTGGCTGATATTGTGGCGGGGTCGCCCGGCATTCGCGTTGAACGGGGTCGGACAGTAACCCGCCTGCAAAACCAGGGCGAACAGTTTATCGTCCGAACCGACCGTGGTGATTACACCACTCGCGCCCTGTGTCTGGCAACGCCCGTTGCCGTGACGAGTCAGTTGCTTCGGCCTGAATTTCCGAAACTGGCTGAATATCTCATGGAGGTGAAAACCGCAACGGTGGAAACAGTCGGGGTGGCGATTCCGAAATCTCGGTTGACGCTGCCGCTCGTGGCGGGGCTGATTGGTCGCAATGAACCCTTTCTTTCCGTTGTTTCCCGCGACACCGTCCCGGATCCATCATATCGAGGCTTCACTTTTCATTTTCGGCCAGGGGAGCTGGATGAAGCCGGGAAACGGGATTGCATCGCCCGGGTTCTGAAGCTGTCCAGCGATCTCTCGATCTCGATGGAGATGATTGAAAAGATTAATCAATTACCTGCTTTACGGGTTGGTCATGGTGAGCGAACACAGGCCATTGATCGGTTGTTGCCGGGCAGTCGACTGGCGCTGACCGGCAACTATTTCACGGGCATTGCCATCGAGGATTGTGTTGCTCGTTCGCGCCAGGAGTTCGCGCGTCTGCGCCAGGAGTTGGCGGGAGCAGACCCCCCTGTGTGTTAAAGGGGGGAACCCGGAAGTCGCGGTGGTTTAAAAAGAAGGCGTGATGGTTGTCGTTTCGCCGGACGAGGCGGACAGGTTATCCCCGGCAGACCAGTTGTCCGTGTTGTCGTTGAGCAGGAACTTGAAGGAAATGACGCCTTCGGTCATTTCATTCGTGGTCCATACCCAGACATCATTCTCAACATTCTTCATCAGTACGCCACTTTCCCAGGAGAGACCCGCGCCTTCGCCACGAACGTAGAGGTCGTTGCCAAAGCCGGCATCGTATTTGGCAACGATGACGGTAACAACGGCATCGGCGCGTTTTCCGGACGCAGGGACTTTGGTTTCGACGGCGGCTTTAGCAGTTTTGCTCTTGGTGGAGGGGGTTGATTTCTCAGCCCTGGTTGTGGCGGCTGCTGATTTTCCAGCCGCCTTGACTGGAGTTGCGGCTGCCGCAGCCGGTTTTTCAACAGCTTTGACTGAGTTTGCGGCAGGCACGGCCTTGGCTGCGGGCTTGGCGGCAGTCTCGGCGACGGTCGATTTAGCGGCCTCCTCAGACTTGACGGGTGCGGCGGGCGTTACCTTTTTCGTGGTTCTCGCCTTGACCGGCGTTCCGGTCGGCTCTTTTTTCTTTGGCATAACTCACTCCTCTGAATCGCTTGATGAATTTCAAAGCATGATGGGGTATTTTGCCGACGCTGCGACTGAATTGAGTCTAACCCAAGCTTGAAGCAGTCTCCAAGCCATAAGCGGCGTAAATTAGGAAAATGGCCGCGCTGCTCATAAATTTAGCTCAATTTTTTTCAATACGGTCAGATTAGGGATGTAGTCAAACATTTATTAAATGATCGGCAGGTTGTTCATCTATCTTTGCACAGCGGGGCCTTTGCAGTGAAACTCAGCAACGGGTGGATGGCTAGCATTTGGCGCAACATGCGTCAGCGCCGCCTCCACCGCTTCCACGCCTGCCGCACGTTTACCGGCCTGTTCACTCAAGGTCCGCCGCCAGGCCCGCGCGCCCGGAATGCCCTGAAATAATCCCAAGATATGCCGGGTCATGCAATGTAGCGGCGTACCTTTCCGCAATTGGTCTTCCATATAAGGCATGAACGCGTTCACGACCTGATGGCGGCTTAGCCGTGGCGCGTTCGATCCGAAGAATCGCCGGTCCACATCCGCGAGAAGAAATGGATTCTCATAAGCCGCTCGCCCGATCATCACCCCATCTACCGCAGGTAATTGCTCCGCCACCTGATTCAGCGTGGTGAGTCCCCCATTCAACACTACGGTCAGCTTGGGAAAATCCCGCTTTAACCGCTGTACGACTTCATAACGCAGGGGTGGAATCTCCCGATTTTCCTTTGGACTTAAACCTTGCAACCAAGCCATGCGCGCATGAATGATAAATACGCGGCAACCGCCTGCTGCTACGCGACCGACGAAATCCGCCAATTCTTCGTAGGAATCTCGCCCGTCAATACCGATCCGGGTTTTCACCGTCACCGGCACATTCACCGCCGCTCGCATTGCCGCCATACACTCGGCTACCCGCATCGGTTCCGCCATCAGACACGCGCCAAATCGGCCTGCTCGCACCCGGTCGCTAGGGCAGCCGACATTCAGATTGACCTCATCATAACCCCAGTCCACCGCAATTCGCGCACAGTGTGCCAGCTCATCGGGATCGCTGCCGCCCAGTTGCAGAGCCAGAGGGCGTTCAGCCGGGTCATAAGCCAGCGTGCGTTGTCGATCGCCGCGTAGCATCGCGCCCGTGGTGACCATCTCTGTATAAAGCAGAACCCGTTGGCTGAGCACGCGCAAGAAAAATCGACAGTGCCGGTCGGTCCAGTCCAGCATCGGGGCAATCGAGATCAGGCGGTTTAACATGATAAATTTGATTTACGTTGAATCTTTGCTTTGACGAATGAGGACATTCTGGTCCCGTATCGCCTCGACGGATTCCCGAATTAATACAGGCCCGCGATAAATCAGACCGGTATAAAGTTGTATCAGACTGGCGCCAGCCGCAATCTTGGCGGCTGCATCGGCTCCGCTCAAAATGCCGCCGGCGGCGATGATCGGCAGTTCGCCCTGTAGAATATTGGCTAATCGCCGCACTATTTCAGTAGAGCGCGTCATCAACGGCGCGCCGCTTAAACCGCCTGTTTCTCCAGCATGGGGTAAGTGCTCGACGCCTGCGCGGGAAAAGGTGGTGTTGGTGGCAATGACTGCATCCAGACCATAGCGGAGCAGGGCCTCGCCTACTGTAACCAGATCTGTATCCGTCAAATCCGGCGCGATTTTGATAGCTAATGGGACATAACGTCCATAGCGATCCGCCAAGCGTTGCTGTTCCGCCTTCAATGCAACTAATAATTGATTGAGCGCCTCGCCATATTGCAAATCACGCAAACCTGGCGTATTGGGCGAGGAAATGTTCACGGTGACATAACTGGCCCAAGGATAGACCTTACGTAAACCTAACAGGTAATCCTCTGTCGCCTGCGCCACTGGCGTGTCCGTATTCTTGCCAATGTTAATCCCTAGTACGCCCTTGAAATCGGCTCTTCGCGTTTGTTCCACCAAATAGTCGACGCCCTGGTTATTAAAGCCCATGCGATTGATTAACGCTTGGGCTTTTGGCAACCGAAACATGCGTGGTTTCGGGTTGCCTGGCTGTGGACGGGGTGTCACCGTTCCAATTTCGATAAAACCAAATCCTAGCGTTTCCCAGGCCCTAATGCATTCACCGTTCTTGTCCAGACCCGCCGCCAACCCGACGGGGTTGGGAAAGCGCAGTCCCATTACCTGAACTGGCGCGACTGGAACGCGATGTATAAAGGACGGTTTCACAAGAAACGGCGGTGTGATGCGCAAAAAGGCGCTCATCCACTGGTGCGTTTTTTAAGGATCAAGTTGGAACAGTAGTGCGCGTAAGAAACGATAAGACATTGAAGTGCCCACTTAAGTCACAAAATTGATGGATGGCGACGGTTAGCGAGTTCCAGAACTGGTGTAACCGAGAAAATTTTTGTTGAGTAAATAGTATTCATTATTTCAAATTTTTTGTAATATTATGCTCAAGAATGGTTCCATGCATGGCCAATGAAGCGATTTGGCCCTAATGATGGGCCGTAATGAAGAGT
>JAGRHK010000067.1 GCA_020444985.1 Candidatus Competibacteraceae bacterium | reverse complement strand
CGGGTCACCTTGCATGATTTCGGTATTCGCGCCGATACCTGGGTGGCTATCGTCGTCTATTTCATCGCCAGCCTGGGAACGATCGCAACGCTCTTTTATCTGTTGCGCATTTGATTGACCGAGTCATTGGCTTTCACGAAACTTTTCAGGCAACATGCCGTTCCTCGCTAACGCGGGGAACGGGTTTTTTTTGAGTCTGGCCAGCAATTCAATCGTCAACCTCCAGCCCGGTTTCCAATTTATTTCATCCCTGAGCCTTTGCGTTCGAGGGATGCAACGGTCACTGCCTACTGTAAGGAAGGAAGCTTTTTGTCATGAGTTCCGAATCCGCTCATACGGTCACCCTGCCTCAACCACAGTCACTGGAGCGCAGCAACGACCCGGCGTCCGCCACACATACCGAAGGCGAAGCCACCCTTGACGAATCCAGCGGGACCCTGGCGCATGTGCCGCTGCCAGCGTACTTGCAGCAAACCTACTGGTGGGCTTATCTGCATCCCGCATCGGTGCGGATCTTCGAACGACAATGGCTGGTCAACCTGATCCTGTGGGGTAATTTCGCGAAATTACGCGATGCCGCACTTAAGGAGCTGGAGCCTTTCAGTCATGGCGATATTCTGCAAGTTGCTTGTGTCTATGGAGATTTCACCGAGCGGCTGACCCAGTGTCTGGGACCAACCGGGCGACTGGACGTGGTGGACGTTGCGCCGGTGCAACTGGAAAACCTGAAGGCCAAGCTGGATCGGGATGCGTCACGCATCAGTCTGCATCATCAGGACTCGACGAATCTGCGCTTCGCCGACGCCAGCTATGATTGTGTCGTGGTGTTTTTTCTGTTGCACGAGCAGCCGGAAAATGTGCGCATTCGCACCATTGCCCAAGCGCTACGCGTCGTTAAACCGGGCGGCAAGGTGGTTTTCGTTGATTATCATCGCCCGGACTGGCTCAATCCTTTTCGTTATGTGATGATCCCAATTCTTGCTTCGCTGGAGCCTTTTGCGATGGATCTCTGGCGTCGGGAGATTACGGACTGGCTGCCTGACGAAGCGCGCAATCTGGCGATCGACAAGCAGACCTTCTTTGGCGGGCTTTATCAAAAGGTGGTGATTACCGCTGAGTAATCGTCTCCCTTTCTTCCAACCTCTCCCAACCTGCGGATGAGGGAGTGGAGATGCCCCTGGCGACAAAAAGCCCCATTGATCGGGGTTTTTTTGTTGCTAAAAAATGAGCAGATTGCTGTGTTTTCTGCTACTCGTAAGGTGGGCCAGTGCGAAAAAATTGCAACCCGAACCCCGATTGCGTGAGATGCTCCGAATTCTTAGGCGAGACGATGAGCAGAGCCTTGCTTAAGCTTTAAGTTTTAAGCTTTACGTAGCCCAGCGACCGCAACAAACCCAACGGATATAACCCGCGTTTGATCAATTTCCACCCCACCATGGCGATAATGCGCAACGTATCTCGCCAGGGTTGGTAATGACTGGGTCGGCCCTGCGCGTGATAGAGGGTCGCTATCCCCACGGTCGCCGGGTAATGACCGTGATGCGCCGCCCGGATCAATACTTCGCTTTCAAACACAAAGCCGCCTCGCTGATTTCCCGGTGGCGGTAATTTGCGGAGCAGGGCAGCGGGATACAGCCGGAAACCGGACTGGGTGTCGCATATCGGGCAACCTGCAGCCCAGGATATCCAGAAATCGGCCATGCCATTCGCAAAGCGCCGCAACGGTGGAGCGCGGTCGCGGTGCGCCAGCCGAGCCGCAATAATCAGACGTTTGGGTTGGACTTGGTGCATTTCCAACAGCTTCGGAAGATCCTCGGGGCAGTGCTGACCATCGCCATCCAGAGTCATGACCGCATCCACGCCGCTGAGCAGTGCTTCTTGCATCCCTCGCCATAACGCTGCGCCCTTGCCTTGATTCATCGGTTGGCAAAGAACTTGGGCGCCCGCTGATTGAGCCTGATGAGCGGTATCGTCCCAGGAACCGTCGTCGACCACGATCACCGTAGCGACCTGTCGCCGGGCGCGGCCGACGATATCGGCGATCGTAGCCGCTTCGTTAAAGGCGGGAATGACCACGGCGACCGGCATCGGCGACGCATCCCCTGCGTTTGCCAGCGCGAGCGAGGTAAGGGTTGCAGACATCAGACAATGCCGCCGTTCAGATTGATAATCTGGCCCGTCAGATAACCGGCTCCCTCGGAAGCCAGAAATCCGGCCAGCGCCGCGACTTCTTCCGGCGTTCCTGCGCGCCGCATAGGCACCAAATCTTTGATCGCCTTCATATCGAAAACCGCATCAGCGACGGATCCGGTGATAATCCCTGGCGCGATGGCGTTGACCGTAACCCCGCGCGAGGCCAGCTCCAGCGCCAGCGCTTTGGTCGCCCCATGTAATCCGGCCTTGGCGGCGGCATAATTGGTCTGTCCCCGGTTGCCCGTGACGCCAGTCAGGGAGGAGATATTGATAATGCGGCCCCAGCGCGCGCCGATCATTGGCAATAACAGCGGTTGGGTCACATTGAAAAAGCCGTGCAGACAGACTTCGATCGGTAGCCGCCATTGCGCTGAGGACATCCCGGCCATGGGCGCATCGGCATGAACGCCGGCGTTATTCACCAGCACCTGAATCGGTCCAGCTTCCAGCAATTTCGCCAGCGCGGCGCCGGTCCGCGCTTCATCGGTCACGTCAAACTCGATCGTTTCCGCTGAACCGCCCCCCCTTCGAATCGCCGCTACGACGCTGAGCGCCTGTTCGGGATGCTGGTAACTGTGGACGATGACGTGCAGCCCATCCTGCCCAAGCCGCCGGCAAATTGCCCGGCCAATGTCGCCGCCGCCGCCAGTCACCAACGCGCGTTTCATGGCGTGATCTCCATTCCTAAAATGGCGTCATCGCCGGTATCCAGCGCAATGGGACCCGCCCTTCGTCTTGCGATCGCGCACAACAAGGGCAAACTCCGCGCTGCGGGATTGCCCGCGCGCAGTTGCTCCAATTCTGCAGACTCCAACCGGTCGGCTGTTCCTGAGCAACCCGGCTTGATGCGGAGCAACGCCAAGCGCTCGTTAATTGGCGCTGGATTCAGCAGCAGCGCCACCGCGAATGGCGCGACGATCGTCCGGCGCTCTGCAAGCGGAAAGGGTAATGGCAAATCATAAGCAATCAATAAAACCCGGGTCGCTTCAGTCGAAGCCAACGCTGCCGCTTCCCGCAAGCCCGCCGCAAAACTGCCGTCGTAAGCAGACAGACTCAGCGAAGATAAAGTGCAACCGGTCGCAATCGCCCAATAACCGGCGGGCGTGTTATGCACGGAATGATGAAATTGCGTCGGCGAAACCGCCCGATCCGGCTCGGTCAGGGCCATACAGATTTTGTTTAGCACTTCACTATCCCCGCCGGAAGACGCCAGGACAGTAGGGGGCATGCAATCCCTCCGGGTTTGCCACTGCGCTTTCATCCCATCCATCGCCTCTTGCGCGACCTGCAACGCCAGCTTCACCGTAGCGGTCGTTCGACGCCGCTCGTTCGCTGGCAACAACATCGCAAGGGTCGCCGGCAGCGGCGCGGTCTGATAGGGTTGTTCACCCGCCAGCACCGCCCGACTGCGCTCCCAGCCCACCAGACCCGGCGCCATGAGTCCGATGGCTTCCAGATGCAGGACGCTCATCCCTCCTCCCGTCCAAACAGCAGACTGCAATTGGTGCCGCCAAAGCCGAAAGAATTACTCATGGCGATCCGCAAGGTCTGTTCCCGATTGTGCAACACCACGCCTGCGCCCAGGTTCGGATCGCGATGGCGCGTGTTGAGCATGCCAGGAATGAAGCCCTGTTCCAGGCACAGTCCGACCAACAGCGCTTCAACAATACCTGCCGCCCCCAGCGTATGTCCGGTCCAGCCCTTTGTGGAGCTACAAGGCGCGCCGGTTCCAAACACGCGCAGCATCGCCTTGTCCTCAGCAGCGTCGTTCAATGGAGTCGCCGTGCCGTGCAGATTGATATAGTCCACATGTTCCGGCGGCAATCCTGCGCGCGCCAGAGCCTGTTCCATGGCCAGCGCCGCGCCGGCGCCCTCGGGATGCGCGGCGGTCATGTGATAGGCATCGCTGCTTTCTCCATAACCGAGCAGACGGATACATCCATCGCCCGGTTCGGCCCATTCCAGCAAGGCGAAACCGGCCGCCTCGCCAATGCTTAAACCATCGCGTTCACGATCCCAGGGACGGCAGACTTGCGTGGAAGCCAGTCCCAGGGCATTAAACCCATAGAGGGTCGTGAGACACAGGCTGTCCACTCCACCCACCACGGCGGCGTCGCAAAATCCGGCGCTGATATGGCGAAAAGCCGAGGCAAACGCCTTGGCGCTGGAAGAGCAGGCGGTCGATATCGCCAGCGCCACGCCGTTCAATCCCAGCCAGCGCCGGGTTAAATCTGCCGCTGAGAACAGGTTGTGGGTGTGTTGGTAGTCAAAGGTCGCCGGCAGACAGCCGGTTGCCAAATCGCGGTTGCGATAAGCCTGTTCGGTCGCGCCAATCCCCGAGGTGCTGGTGCCCACGAAAACCCCGATGCGTTCCGCGCCATAGCGATCGCGAGCCTGCCGCACGGCGGTTGAGAAGCCATCCTGCTCCAAAGCCAGCCGCGCCAAGCGATTGTTGCGACAATCAAAAGCGGTGAATTCACCGGTTAGCGGCTCTTCTTCCACACCAGCGACCCGACCGATCCAGGTGGGCAAATCAGCATCTTCGAAATCGCAAGGGCGCAGGCCGCTCTCCTCATTGCGCAATGCCGTCAGGGAGGCCGCCATGCCGCGTCCCAGCGCATTAGTCACCGTACAAGCGGTAACAGCCAGTGGCTTGATCGCCATGATTCATTTAACTCGTTCAAACAGTTGCAGTGACAGGGGTCGCGCAGCCAACAGGGCGGCTACGAAGCTGGCGGCAACGCCCAAACTGACGGTTAGGCCAATGGCGCGCAACGCCGGTAGTGTGGAAACAGACAATAACCCAAAAACGGTCAACGCTGAACCACAGCACACCAGCAAAGCGTGCAAGGTGCGGCGGCGCGCGGCTGCATCGACGGCCGGTCGACTGAAAAATAGACCATAATCGACGCCGATGCCGAATACCAGCAGCAACGACACCAGATGGAACAGGGTCAGCCGCTCCCCCAGCGCCAGCAACGCGGCCACATCCACAATCAGCCCCAGCCACACCGGCAGGAGAGCGGCGATGGTTCGCCGCCAGGAGCGCAGTCCGATCCAGACGACGCCGATGATCAACAATGCTCCCCAACCCAGTCGAATCAGCGCCTGCTCGCGAAAGCCAGCGACTAACCGACTGGTTTCGGCGCGCAAATCCAGATAGTAGGCGTGGCTGTCTGGCCAGTCCGGCAAAGATGCAGCCAGCGCTCCTGGATCGCGCACCCCGCTTAGCGGCAATAAGGCTGTCCAACCCCGCGCGTCAGGGGATAGCAGCGCGTCAACCCGCGTTGCCAGCAAGGTTCCGCGCAAATCTTCGGGGGTTATCGGTAAGGCCGTGCGGGTGGTGTTAACCGCATCGAGAAACGGCGCAAACAATCCCGGTTTGAAAGGCAATCCTTCCAAGGCCGATTCCAGGCGGGTTGCTAATATTGCTGGTGTTGGCAGCGCATCCTGCCGTTGCCGTTGCGTAGCCTGACTGGGCAGATAGCGCATGGCCCCGTCGTAACCGTCCAGCAGACCTGCCGCCTGCTGCACATCGAGCCAAGCGGCAAGCCGTTCGCCATGCTGCAAGGCGGTTTCCGCATCCGGGGCGGTCATGACGATCAAGTGACCTACTTCCGGCGCTCCTAAAGCGCGCCGCAGTTGCCGATCAAGCTGGAGCAGATCACGAGGTACGGGACTCAGCACGGCCAGATTGTCTTCCCATAAGGGCGGCGCCTTGACCCACAGGAAGAGAAGCAGCGCCAATCCTCCCAAACCGATGGCCAGCGCCAGCTTCGGACGCGGCTTCAGTAACCGATCCGCCCACGGTCCCGGCGTGGCGGGTCGCGGCGGCGTCCAGTCAGTCGGCAACAGGGCCGGCAACAGCCAGCGCGTGGCCGCCACGGCAGCAACGATTCCGACCATGGTGAACACGCCTAACTGACTCAGTCCCGGAAAATCGCCAACGAGCATGGCGAGACAACCCAGCAAGGTCGTCGCCACGCACAACCGCAAGGTCGGCCAGAGCTGGCGCAGGGTATCGGTCACTGTCTCGCCGGCCTGGCGGTGGCTGAACAGATAGGTCGGATAATCCAGGGTTTCGCCCAGCAGTGTCATGCTGAACGCTAGGGTGATCATGTACATTTGACCGAAGAGCAGGTCCACCGCCGCCGCGCCAGTCAGTAGTGCGCTTAACATCGGTAATGCGCCCAGCCAGACCGTCCGCGCCGAACGATAAACCCCGATCAGAATCAGCACCATCGCTGCTATGGCCAGCGTGCTCAATACGGCTGCCTCCGCGCGAATCTGATCCTCGGCCAGCGTCGCCAACACGCCGGGGCCACTCATCGCTAATTCCAGGTCGGTTCCAGCCGCGACTTCCGCGAATGCGGTGCGAATCGCGTTGACGGCATCACGTTGCGCGGCCAAATCGTAACCGGAGGCATGAGTCTCGACCAACAAGAGCGCGCGCGCGCCATCAGGGCTGAACCAGACGCCGCGCCTTTTCGCCGGCGCGCCTATTCCGGTCGACCACACCTGCAACAGGCTGAACAATTCCCCAGTGGGATCGCCGGGCAGCCAGCGCTTGTGCAATACCGCCAGCGGTGACGCCAACTCCTGCAAGCGCTGTTGCAAGGCAGTGCGCAGCGCATCTGCGGTGAAGCGTTCCGAGGTTACTTTAGGACTGAGCAGATAACGATGCGTGTAAAGCAGCGCCAATTCGGTGTCGGGCAGGACATCCGCGCCATTCTCCACCCGGGAAAATCGGCCGCTGGCTGGTAATCGCAAGGCCAGCTGTTGACTGGCGTCCGCACGCACGTTTTCCTCGTCGCCAGACAGGCCAATCAGGATCAGTCGGGTGGTTGGACCACTGCGCAACTGTTTGAGCAGCAACTCAGCCACAGGATCAGCGCGCGGCACAAACAAGGTGAGGTCGGCGACGACCGGCGTGGTGAACACGATCCAGCTACAGCCCAACGCGGCGAGTAGCCAGATCAACCGAATACCGTTTCCCAATAAGTTTTGCATCATCGGTTCCCCTTTTCAGCAAAGAGGGATAAGGGGAAATTTGAACGCCGTAGATTACCGTTGCCTGTCAAAATCCCTCCTGACTCTCTTTTTTCAAAAAGAGCAGCTTCTGCGGCGGCATCCCTTGCAACGTCATTCAACATCATGGGAAATGGCCTGTTGAATAATGAACCAGCGACGCAGCTTTTGCTCGGGGTTTGGCGGGAGTAAAGATATTATTTTGATGAAAATTGAGCTTTTTCAGGCGTCCGCTGGCCCGCGATGTCATTGGTTA
>JAGRHK010000066.1 GCA_020444985.1 Candidatus Competibacteraceae bacterium | reverse complement strand
CTGGTTTACGATGATTATTTGCGTTCGCTGCCGGACTATCTGCAACAGCTGGACATGGAGAGCAATGGCAAGAGCATTGACCGGGACGGACAACCGGTTTCGGTCAACACCGGCCCGATTCTGTGGGGCGGCCTGGGGAATAATGGCCAACATGCGTTCTACCAGTTACTGCATCAGGGCACGCACCTGGTTCCGGCGGATTTTCTGGCCCCGGCGCATAGCCCGAATCCGATTGGCGATCATCACTCGATTCTGCTGGCCAACTGTCTGGCCCAGGCCGAGGCGCTGATGGTTGGCAAGACCGAGGCGCAGGCGCGCGCGGAGCTGGAGAAGCAGGGTCTGAGCGGCGAGGCGCTGGAGCAATTGCTGCCTTACAAAGTGTTCCCTGGCAACCGGCCCAGCACCAGCCTGTTCTATCGTCGCCTGACCCCGAAGGTGCTGGGCTCCCTGCTGGCGCTGTATGAGCATAAGGTGTTCACCCAGGGCGTGATCTGGAATATCAATTCCTTCGATCAGTGGGGCGTGGAGCTGGGCAAGCAGTTAGCCAATGCGATTCTGCCGGAACTGAAGGGTGAACGGCCGCTGGCTGGACATGATGCGTCGACCGTAGGATTGATCGAGTTCTGTCGCGCGCCGGATTGATCGATTGATTGCAGGGGTGCAAGGCGATGCGCCTCTGCCTTCTCCTGAATACCATCATGAGTATGTCCAAGACTATGAAATTCACCAAGATTGTTGCTACGTTGGGGCCAAGTTCACACGATCCCGAGATCATTGAGCAGTTGCTGCGGGAAGGGGTGGATGTGTTCCGATTGAACTTCTCGCACGGTAGCCATGAAGACCATGCGCTGTCTGTCCAGATGGTGCGGAAAGCGGCGCGAAAACTGAATCGGCATGTGGCGATTTTCCAGGATTTGCAGGGGCCGAAGATCCGCCTCGGACAATTGGAAGGGGAGTTTCTGGAGGTTGCGACCGGGGAGACTCTGGTATTAACAACCAATGACGTGATAGGCGGCGTCCATGATGGCGTTAAGAAAGTCGCCATTGATCACCGCACCTTGCATGAAGAAGTAAAACCGGGCGACCGGGTGCTGATCGACGATGGGCTGTTTGAAATCACGGTCAAGCGTATCGAGGGACGGGAAATTTTTACCCAGGTGGTCAACGGTGGACGACTGAAGCCGCATAAGGGCGTCAATCTGCCGAACATCAAGTTGAAAATTTCGGCGGTGACCGACAAGGATCGCGCTGATTTGCCGTTTGCTTACGAGCACGAACTGGATTATGTGGCGTTGTCGTTCGTGCGCGACGCCAATGATGTCAAGGAATTGATCGATATCATGCTCACCACGCATGGCCGCAAGATCCCGATTATCGCCAAGATCGAGAAACCGGAAGCTTTCCGGTCCAGCACGAGCATTATTGCAGCAGTGGACGCCGTCATGGTGGCGCGCGGCGATCTGGGTGTGGAAACTTCGCCGCAGGAAGTGCCGTTGATGCAGAAGACGCTGATTCGTCAATGCAACATCGCAGGCAAGCCGGTCATCACGGCGACGCAGATGCTGGAATCGATGATCAATAACCCGCGACCGACCCGCGCTGAGGCAAACGATGTCGCAAACGCGATCATGGACGGTACGGATGCGGTCATGCTGTCGGCGGAAACGGCAGTGGGTCAGTATCCGGTGGGCGCAGTGCAGATGATGAAGAACATTGCGCTCAATATTGAGGGCAGCGAGATTTTCAAGACCCTGATGCGCAAGAATGTGCTGACGCAGGAGGAATTGCTGGCGAATGCTTGCCTACGCATTGAGGATGCGGTGCATTTCACGACGATGGACCTGGCCGACAGGGTCTGCGCCCGCTATTTGGTGGGATTCACCAACAGTGGGGCTAGCATGTTAAGTCTCGCCAAATTTCGACCTTCAATGCCGCTGATCGCGTTTGCTTCCAAGCCGGCGACTTTGCGGCGATTAGCATTGGTCTGGGGCGCGGAGCCGTTGCAACTGGGTGCGGCCGTGACCTCGGTGGATGATCTGTTGAGTTCGGCTACCGAGTTTCTGTTGAACAAGGGGATGGTCCAGGAAGGGGAAATCGTGGTGTTCACGGCCGGGGTGCCGGTGGGCGTGTCCGGCGGCGCGAATATGATCAAGGTGGTCAAAGTGGAGCGGGGGGATTGAGAACGCCGTATGCGTGATGACCTCCAAACCCGCAGCCAGCGTGGTGCGGGTTTCAGCCACTGTATCGGGGTGATTGCCATATCTAATCTACAACTTGTAAAGAGATTCTATATGCGGTTAATTATAAAAAAATAATCCCAATAATCCCAATAATCCCAATAATGACCATATCCCAAGTATATAAAGGTTTACTGCCAGATGTATTGTGCTTTGTTTTTTCTGTAAAGGAATTCTTAATTGCAATTGAGCCTAGAGCACAAGCAGTTAGCAATAAACCGAGCACTCCGATAGCGGGCCTTCCATTACTTATAACAATATAGTCTTCATCATTTAAAACAACTGATATTAAGAATAATATAGCTGAAATTCTCAATATCAAGACTTCAATCAACGAAAAACCTGCATTCTGAATTGTCGTCATTCTCACAGAGTAATAAGCCAATGTTAAAAACCAGATATTATATGAATTAATACTTATGGCTCATTAGGCTAAGGTCAAGTCTTATTATTGCTTGAAAAATGGAGACGGGAGCACGCCACCGCGCTAGAGGAACTCCCGCGCATAGCGGCGGTACACGGTACAGTGTGCTCCACGATCCCCTCAACGCTCTTCAGCCGCCCGAGCCGGTCCGCGTGCTTTGTGCGGATGAGAGCGCTATAAGAATCGCCAGCCTTCGGGCCGGGGAGGATGTCAAGGCGTCAGATCTGCGCGTTCGTTGGCGTTGCCCGTTCAACGGTGATTCAATAAATGAAGTCATGACTTGTGGGTCATTCCAGGAATAAGGTATCGTTCCAAGGCGCTGGGGTTACCGCATTGGACACCGGAGCAGTGTCGTGCTCTGTTTATCCAAACACCATAACGATAATCATATCCCGGCGAGTCTGCGAACTTACGTAATAGCCATTGGTCTACCGTGACGGTCGCATGGAGATTGCCATTGAGTCGAAAGGGGTCTGCCCGGATGGGCGAAGGGCATCTGGATCGAGAACTGGTCCAAAGGGTACAGAAAGGCGACAAAAGCGCGTTCGATCTGCTGGTGCGCAAGTACCAGTACAAGATTATTAAATTGATCTCCCGCTATGTGCATGATCCAAGCGAAGCTTTGGATGTATCCCAGGAGGCCTTCCTCAAGGCGTATCGCGCTTTGCCGGGCTTTCGTGGAGACAGCGCGTTCTATACCTGGCTCTATCGAATTGCCATCAATACAGCCAAAAACTATCTGGTTGCGCAAGGCCGGCGTCCGCCGGGTTCCGATATCGACGCCCAAGAGGCTGAACAATATGAAGGCCAGTCTCTGCTCAAAGAGTATGAGACTCCTGAAAGACTCCTGCTCAAGGACGAAATCGAGGCGACTGTGTTCAGGGCGATTGAAGAGTTGCCAGAAGATTTGCGAACCGCAATTACGCTTCGAGAGCTTGAGGGCATGAGCTACGAAGAAATCGCCCAAACCATGGGGTGTCCAATCGGTACGGTGCGTTCCCGAATTTTTCGGGCCCGGGAATCGATTGACGCCAAACTGCGTCCACTACTGAGCTAGTTTCAGGATAGAGTCATGGCTGATAAAATGGCTAAAGAAATCTCAGCGCTAACTACTCCCTCCATCGATATTGTCGCCAGCCAACTTTCAGCAATGGTTGATGGTGAACTGGCTGATACGGAGATTCTCTTGGCGTTGCGTCGGTTAAGTCGGGATGGTGATTGGCAAGAGCGTTGGGAGCGCTATCATCTGATCAGCGATGCTATGCAGGGCCATGTCCCCACGGCGCTGGATACCTGCTTCACTGATCGCATTTGTCAAGCGGTAGCCAATGAGCCGCTGCCACGCGCCGCTTCTCGACCGCTGCCGTCCTGGTATAAGCCGGTCACAGGTTTCGCGCTCGCAGCTTCGGTGGTTCTGGTGGCTCTGTTCGGATTGAAACTGAACCAGAGTGCTACCTTTGCGCCTACGGCCCTGTTGACTGCTGATATTTCTTCTCCTGCTACAACGACCGCTCTCCCCGCCCAGGCGGCGGCGCTGACTGAGGTGACAGGCGACGTCAACGAACAACCGGTTGAAGCTCGATTAAACAGCTATCTGGTGAACCATAATGGCTATGCCTCCAGGAACAGCGTGAATGGCATGCTGCCCTATGTGCGCATGGTCGGCTATCAAGTCTCTCACTGACATCCTCGCGAATGAAGCGAAAATTGTTGACTTGCGCCGCTTTGGCGCTCGCCGCCGGTTCGCTGTCTCCCCTTGTTGGCTGGACAATCGATCCCTCCCCGTCAGCGACCAAAGCAGCGCGGCAATGGTTGGAGCGGATGATTGAGGCCAGGCAAACGCTGAATTACGAAGGCACCTTCGTCTATATTCAAGGCCCTCATGTAGAGTCCATGCGGATTATTCATGGCAGCGGTCCCAATGGCGAGCGACAACGGCTGTTTTCCCTGAACGGTCCGCCTCGTGAAGTCGTCGTGGCAGATAACCAGGTCATTTGCTTGCTGCCACGACAACAGGCAACTCTTCCTGGCAGCGATTATCAGAGTTCCCCCTTTCCCTTGCCGATTCCTCGTGAATTGGGGCGGTTGGAAAATTATTATGCTTTCGAGATGCTCGGCGAGGATCGCATCGCTGGTCTGGAAACGCGGGTGATTGCCATTAAACCCCGGGATGCCTGGCGATTCGGCTATCGCTTATGGCTGGATGAACATAACGGCATGTTGCTGCGTTCGGCGCTGCTGGATGAGCAGGGTCAGCTCGTGGAACAATTGATGTTTATTGACGTGCAGGTTAAATCGCAGATCGACGAGTCTGCTTTTCAATCTCCAGTCTTGTCGCCAGAAGAGGCGTCGACCTCAGCGCCGGGCAGTCCAGATCCGCCGCTTTCAGCCGGCGAACCTGTCGCGAAGTCTGCTTGGCAAGTTGGAATGTTGCCCGAAGGGTTTTCCAAGGTGTTGCACAATCACTTCACAGAAGCTTCCGGGCAACACCCAACCGAACATTTGGTGTTTGCCGATGGTCTTGCCACGATCTCGGTATTTCTGGAAAAGCTGGATAATCAGCTCCCGGTATTACAAGGGGCATCGCGGTTTGGCTCAATGAATGCTTTTGGCCGGGTAGTAGCCGGACACCAGGTCCTGGTGGTGGGTGAAGTGCCCACCGCGACGGTGCAACGCATTGCGACTTCGATTCGATATGCCCCAGAGGAGGTTGTGCATCCATGATCGAGGAACAGGCGAGAGTGGCGGAGGCTGGCGATGGCTACGCCTGGGTGGAAATTGAACGTCGGTCGGCTTGTGGAAGTTGTCAGGTCAGCGGTGGTTGTGGCACCGCAACGCTGGCCAAGATATGGAGCGGACGCCAGATGCGAACGCGAGCGATTTCAGATCTGCCGCTGCGACCGGGTGACGAGGTCATCGTCGGTCTGGCGGATGGCGTGTTGTTGCGTGGGGCGTTGCTGGCTTATCTTGTGCCGTTGGCGTTGATGTTGGCCGGGGCGCTGCTCGGCGAAGCCACGTTCGCCAGCGCTGGTGAGGAACCGGTGATTTTGCTGGGAGGGTTGGGGCTAGGGCTGGGTTTTCTGGTGGTGCGCGCTGCGTCGCGGCGCTGGCGGGATGATGCCCAGTTCCAGCCAATCGTACTGCGGCGAGCGCACCGGATTGTCAGGGATATGCCTTCAACGCTGCAATGACGCTATAATCCACCCTTCCTTCAAACGGCTTACCCAAGTTGCTGTGATGTAGAGCGGGCATTTTGCCCATTCCAACCGGTGTTGGAAGCCCAAGCTGCGCCGGCAGCAGGAAATCGTTAGACCGGTCGCCAGACGCTAGTGGAGTTTATGGATTACATTCGCAACTTTTCAATCATCGCCCATATTGACCATGGCAAGTCCACGCTGGCCGATCGGTTCATCCAGATTTGTGGTGGTTTGAGCCAACGGGAAATGGCTAATCAAGTACTCGATTCCATGGAGCTGGAGCGTGAGCGCGGCATCACGATCAAGGCGCAGAGCGTCTCATTGCGTTATCCAGCCCGCGACGGCCATATCTATCAATTCAATATCATCGATACGCCAGGACATGTGGACTTTTCTTATGAGGTCTCTCGTTCGCTGGCCGCTTGCGAAGGTGCGCTGTTAGTGGTTGATGCGGCTCAGGGGGTTGAAGCGCAAAGCGTTGCTAACTGCTACACCGCCATTGAGCAGGGTCTGGAAGTATTGCCGGTGCTCAACAAGATTGATCTGCCTTCAGCGGATCCGGAGCGGGTCGCGCACGAGATCGGCGATATCATTGGCCTGGACGCCAGCCACGCTCTGCGGGTCAGCGCCAAATCAGGGCTGGGCGTTGAGGATTTGCTGGAGGCGATTGCCGCTCATGTTCCAGCGCCCAAAGGGCAACCGGACGGGGCGCTTAAGGCGCTGATCATCGACTCCTGGTTCGATAACTTCGTCGGAGTGATCTCGCTGGTGCGCGTGGTGGATGGGCGAATCGTTCCCAAGCAAAAGATTCAGGTCATGTCCACCGGACGGACCTTTCAGGTAGAAGGCGTGGGGATTTTTACGCCCAAGCGCACCGCTCAGCCGGTATTAAAAGCCGGTGAAGTAGGCTATGTGATCGCCGGGATCAAGGATATCGATGGAGCGCCGGTCGGAGATACGCTCACTGGCGCTGATCGTCCGGCGAGCGAAGCACTGCCCGGTTTCCAGAAAGTGCAGCCTCGGGTGTTCGCTGGGCTGTTCCCTGTCGATTCAGACGATTTCGGCAACTTGCGCGAGGCGTTGCAGAAATTGCGCTTGAACGACGCCTCGCTATTTTTCGAGCCGGAAACCTCGCAGGCAATGGGCTTTGGTTTTCGTTGCGGTTTTCTGGGCCTGCTGCACATGGAAATCGTTCAGGAGCGGCTGGAGCGCGAGTACAATCTCGATCTGGTCACGACCGCGCCGACCGTGATTTATGAAGTGCTGACCACTAAAAATGACATCGTGAAGATCGATAATCCCGCCAAGCTGCCGCCGACGAATGAAATCGCCGAGGTTCGCGAACCCATCATCGTGGCGCATATTTTGACGCCGCAGGATTATCTGGGCGCGATTATCACGTTGTGTATCGAGAAGCGCGGCGCACAGCGCGATTTGCATTACGCCGGCGGTCAGGTGCAATTGAGCTTTGAGTTGCCCATGAGTGAAGTGGTGATGGATTTCTTTGACCGGTTGAAGTCGGTGAGCCGGGGATTCGCTTCCTTTGAGTACAGCTTTGAACGTTTCCAGGTCGCGCCGTTGGTGAAGTTGGACGTGCTGATCAACGGCGAGAAAGTCGACGCGCTGTCAGCCA
>JAGRHK010000660.1 GCA_020444985.1 Candidatus Competibacteraceae bacterium | reverse complement strand
CGGGCGTCGCCTTTGCCATGTCCAGACCTACAGTAAACCGGAGCTAGTACAGCGAACTGCCCATCGAGCGGCCGCCGTCGAGAGTCATGATCTGACCGGTGATATTCCGGGTGCGCGGACTGGCGAAAAACGCGATCCCGTTGGCGATGTCCTCGGGCTGGCCGAGGGCGCGGGTCGGTTGCTTGGCGATCAGCTCCTGCTGGCGCTCGGGCGTGAGGGACCGGAACATCTCGGTTTCGATCAGGCCGGGCGCGACCGCATTGACCAGAATTCCGCGCTCGGCCAGATCGATCGCCGAACTGCGCGTCAGGCCGATGACGCCGGCCTTGGAGGTGCCGTAGGCGGCGTGCGCATAGCCGGCCAGATACGCGCGCGAAGCCACGTTGATGATCCTGCCTCCCCGCGTCATCCGCTTGATGGCCTCCTGCATGACGATGAACGTGCCGATCACATTGACCTCGTACATCTTCTTGAAGTCGTCCTCGGTGGCAAGGTCGAAC
>JAGRHK010000065.1 GCA_020444985.1 Candidatus Competibacteraceae bacterium | reverse complement strand
TTGCTGTCCGCGCCGATGGTGGCGGTTGCCGCTAACTCCCCGCTGCTGTTTGGGAAGCGCTTATGGGAGGAAACCCGCATTCCGCTGTTCGAACAGGCGGTCTCCTTGCCAGGCGGAACGCGCTTCAACGACCCGACCTATCGGCGCGTCACCTTTGGCAACGGCTATGTCCGGGCGTCATTACTGGAATTATTTACCGAGAATTTGACGCGCTACCCGCCATTGCTGCCGGTGGATCTAAGCGTGGAATCTGATCAGCAAATGCCGCATCTGTGTTTGCACAACGGCACGATCTGGCGCTGGAACCGGCCTCTGATCGGCTTTGAGTCGGATGGAACGCCGCATTTGCGCATTGAACATCGCGTGATGTCCGCCGGGCCAAGCATTCCTGACACCATCGCTAATGCAGCACTGTACTACGGCTTGGCGCATGGCTTGGCGCGAATGCTGCCGCCGGTCGAAACCGCGCTGGACTTTGCCCAGTGCCGGGCTAATTTTTACGCGGCGGCGCGCGATGGACTGCGGGCGGAAATTGTGTGGCTGAAGGGGCAGCGCGGGTCGTTGCGTCAGTTATTACTGGAAGAACTCCTGCCCCTGGCTCGCCAAGCGTTGCTCGCTCTGCATCTGGACGCAGCGGATGTGGCTGATTATCTGGGCCTCATCACCGCACGGGTCGAGAGTGGACGCACGGGCGCCAACTGGCAACAACGCTTCCTGGAACGAAACGGCGCCGATCTGGAAGCGCTGACCCTGGCTTATCTGGAGCGCCAGCAGAGTGGAAGGCCGGTGCATGAGTGGAAGTGAAAACACTGCAGACTGATGCCGCAAAGCGTCTGAGCCGTTGCGTAACAATTGCTCTCAAGCTCGCACCATGGTCACTTGTCGCTCTTGAGGACTGGACATTTCGCTGCTGAAGGTGCGCTTGCGGATCGGCGGCTGGCCGCGACGGCGGTCGAAGATTACGAGCCAGCCGCGGGTTAAACGCAATCCGGCCAGATAACCGTCCAATTGCGCCAAGCCCTCGGTCAGTGGGTCCGGTTCGTCATCCCGCCACATCTTCAGTTCCATCCCTAACGTCACCGCGCCATACCGCAGGCAGAGATCCATACGTCCTCGGCCAATGGCGTATTCCCGCTCCAGCGTCCCGCCGCCGTCGATGACCCGGTGCAGAAAAGCCATCAGCACCAAGTGCGGCGCGATTTTATGGTACGGCGCATTGCCCAAAAGCGGTTGCCCATGCTGCCGCCAGAAATCTAGAAAGGCTTGCAGCAGTTGGTCGGGATTGAGGCTACCGTCAGGATTCAACCACGTTGGGGCAATCGGCGGGAGCGAGGCTTGCGGGGTGGACGCCAGCATACGCGGCAACACTTCACGGTAAATCGGATTGGCGATGGCCAAGCCTTGATCTCCAGCCATTCGGCACAGACCCAGATCGATTAGATAGCGGATGTCGTCATCGAAAACCGCATCCAACGCCGCACCCGCCAGCATCGGTTCAATGATCCGGCGCACCTGCGCCTCGCGCAGCCTATCGGCCAACTGATCCAAATGCGTCATCCGGCGCAGAATCAGATTTTCCTTGGCTTGTTCAATCTGTTCAGCCGTGATCGGTTGGCGACGATCCCGTCCTTCACACACACGGAAACAACTTTCATAAACTAATGCATTGACCAGCCAAGGTTGTCCACAGGTTAGCGTCCACACCGCTCCCAACGCCTCGGGGGTGAAGACTTGCCCGGTTTCCAGCGTGTGTTGCTGAAGCAACGCCGCCACTTCTGCAGCATTGAAATCACTCAGTCGCAGTGATTCCGCCTTGATATTGAACACACTGCCGCCGGTGATCGCCGCCTGTTCCACACTGGAATAAATTCGGTAGTCTCGTAAATCCCGCACCCCGCACAAAATCACGGTTTGCGGGAAGCCGGATGGCCGTTTTGAATACCCGGCGCGCAATTGCCGCAGCAGGGAAATCAAGGTGTCGCCAATCAGCGCGTCGACTTTATCCAGTATCAGCACGATAGGCAGCGGCGACTGTGCACACCATTGTGATAGAAATGCTTCCAGTTCGACCAGATTGGCCTGCTCCTGCAAAGCCTGTCGCGCCAAGCTTTGCGCATCTTCATCCTGCAACAACCAGCGGGCGCTGTTGGCAATGGCTTGCACCACGGCAGCCATACCGACTTCTACCCGCTCGCGCGCTGCTTGCGCCGGCTCAATGTTGGCGTAAACCGCGCGATAACGGCCTTCCCGGTTCAAATAATCCGCCAGCGCCAACAGGCAGGTAGTCTTGCCAGTCTGCCGGGGGGCATGGAGCAGAAAATATTTCTTTTGGTCAATCAGCGTCAGGATTGCGTCCAGATCCCAACGCGCCAACGGCGGCAGACAATAATGATCTTCCGCGACATTCGGACCTTCAGTGTTGAAAAAGCGCACAGTGGAACTCCAGTAGCATGAAATATAACATGTTCACCCTACTTGCCAGCGCTTCGCTGCTGGCTCCTCAGCCAAGGATGGAAATCCGCAATGTGGGGCGATCAGCAAGCCACACAATCAGCCCAAATCACAACACGCTCAGTTGCGAGTTGATCGCGGTGCTCAGGCGCTGTACCCAGCCATTGTAGTTCTTGTGAATATTGACGCCGTCGTAATTCAGATTATGGCTATCGCGGTAAACAATGCTATAGGTGCGCCGGTTGTAGGAAATCTCGACCTGGGCCATATGATCGCGCAGGTTTAAAGTGCCGATGATCAATCCTGGGCGCACATCCTTCATCTGCCAACCGAGCGAAGCGCCCGCTTGCAAAATAGCATTGCGCACATCCCGGGCCTGATAGCCGCGCGTACTCGTGGTTACCGGAGCGTCAGTGACGTTGTAGACGGGATTGGACACGCAGCCGAGCAACGTCAAGGCCAGCATTCCGATCAGGCTTGCCCACAGTTTGAATTTCATTCTTCATCTCCCAAGTTGCCGGTTTTCAGTTACTGGAAAACCTTAGCATGATTCGCCTGAAATGGGCGTCGCCTCTAATCCTGTACCCATTACATTCCTTCCTGGCCAATCCCAGAGTTCGCGGGGAAAATCCCGATAAAGTTGCTGGAATGCCTGTTCATAGTATTTTTCAGCGGCAATCGCTCGAACCAGCTCCCAGGGCCGGATCGGATGGCGCTCGACCCGCAAGGGATTGCGCCGACTGGCTTCATGGAGTTGGCGGGCCAGCCGTTCCCCAAACTCGCGTAATGGCAAAGTCGTTGGCGTGATGGGGTGCATACAGTCATGCAGGTCATAGGCATCGCCGGCCCAGAACCGGGGCCGCGCGGCTTCATAATCGGCCGTGCCCGGCGAAGGGGTGCAAACGGTGAAACTGCATTGCACCGGCGGCAGGGCGTTGACGTAATCACGCAACCGTTCAAACTCGGCATGGCCGTACTCCGGACGCACCATGAACGCTGCATGGCAGGCGATGCCCAGACTGCGCAAGGTGTCCAGGGCGCGCTCGTTGTGCGAGATGGTGCCACCCTTGCGCACGGCCTTCAATTCCGCGTTAGTCACAAATTCAAACCCGACAAAGACCCCGTCGAGGCCAATTTCTTTCCATCGCCGCATCAACTCCGGGTAACGCAAGATTGTCGTGGCGCGCGCCCAGGCGAAGTAGCGTTTCCGAACACCGCGCTTTTCCAGTTCCTCGGCCAGTTCAAAACCGAATTGCTCGTCGATGAAGTTCTCGTCGTCGGCAAAATAAATGTGATCGACCAGAGTGTTCGCCAGATCCTCCGCGACCACTTCAACCAGGCGTGGCATGTGGGTTGTGCCGCTCAGAAAGGGTACGATGCAGAAGGAACAGGTCATCTTGCAGCCGTAAGAGGTGCGCGCCATAGCCACCCGTGGATAAAGCGCTTGCCAATCGCGTGGATTTTCGCAAACCCAGATGCAGTAATACGATCGGCTGTCCCACAGGTCACGTCGCGGCAATGGCAGGGTGCGCGGGTCCGGGTAGCGGGGCCAATTCGTAGCGGCCATCGCGTCGAAACTCTCGCCGGTCAGCAGCACATTGGCGATGCCTTCCGGTTCCTCGCCTTTGTGCAATGCGGCTACTAGGTCGCGAAACGGCGCGCAGCCCTCACCGCGCACGATGTAGTCAATATCGGAAATGTTGCAGTCACCCGGCGCTACCGTGGCGTGATGGCCGCCGACCACAATGCGCGTTTTCGGCAACAACTGGCGCACTCTGCCGGCTAATCGTTTCATGGCGCCTGATTCATGACTATACGCTGTAAAACCGACCAGATCAGGCTGAAAGCGCGCCAGTTCCCGTTCAAATGCTGCATTCGCCCAGCGGCACAGCCGCAAATCCAGCACCCGTATCTCATGTTCTGGCGGAACAGCGGCCGCCAGATAGCCAAATTCCAGCGGCTCCAGACACTGGAAGCGTTGCAACCCTAATACGGTCTGGAGGTGGGCTTGGGGTTTGACCAATAGAATTCGCATCATGTCATCCTCAGGAACGGTACAAAATGGGCTGATCGCCTCATCGTACAACGCAATTATTCAGACGCTGCACAACAACTCTGTAGCCTGGATGCAGGCCGTCAGGCCGAAATCCAGGGCTTTCCCAGATTCCGCTACGCTTCATCTGGGCTACACTCTTGTTTTTTAAGTAACCGAACCGGGATTGCATACCTTCCTGGCAAAATGTCCTAGATAAGCCAGTCCGGCAATGGCCCGGTTGCCATACCACGAAGTCATTTCCCCGTCGATCAGTCGCAATTCCTCCAACGGGCAGTCATATTCACGGGCGAAGCGTTCCAAATCCGCCATCTCGAAGCGATACGGCTCGCTGCTGAACAGGATTAAATCGGCGGCGTCCAGCAGGGCGCGATCGAGTTCCAGCTCCGGATAACGCGCTACTGACTCTGCCGGCAGCGTCTCCCACCCCACTAATGCCAACATGCGAGCAATGTAGGTGTCGCGGCTAACCCCCATCCACGGTTTCCGCCAGATCAGATACAGCACTTTTTTTGGGGGCCAATCAGTCTGACGCAGTTCGGCCAGCGTCTGGGCGAACTCCACTGCCAGGCGCTCCGCCTCGGCCTCGCGGTGAAAAATCCCGCCGAGTAACCGATAAAGCGGTGGATTATCCTCCGGGGTCAGCGGATGGGTAACAATGACCTGAAAACCATCGGCTAGCAGCCGGTCGGCTAGTTCTCGGGGATTCTCGTCGATGTTGAGGATAACGTGCGTCGGTTGCAGCGCGCGTAATCGCGCATATTTGAGCTTTTTCGTGCCGCCAACGCTGGGAATGGCGGCGACTGCCGGTTGCGGATGAATGCAGTAATGAGTACGGCCCACAATCTGTTCCGCCAATCCCAGCGCGAACAGCAATTCAGTCATGCTGGGCACCAGGGACACAATGCGGGCCGGCGTTTGCATGGGTGTATGGCGCACGCCCAAGGCGTCGGTCAACGTGTCCACTGCATTCTTCAATAGCGATGAATATGGAAGTGGTCGGCGTCGCGAATGATATCGCCCACATGCAGATGAAAAGCGCCCGCCCGGCGCTCGGCGAGATACTGCTGCAAGGTCTCATGCACCACGGTAAAGGCCATTTCATCCCAGGGAATTTCTTCCTCGGCGTACAGGCGCACTTCCAGGCTTTCCTCGCCCGGGCTGGCCTGCCCGTCCTTGAGTTGACCGCGAAACATCAGATAAACCTGGCTCACATGAAGCAGCGAATACATGCCATACAGACTGAGATTTTCCACCACGGCATTGGCTTCTTCCAGCGCTTCGCGCGCGGCGGCGGCCACCGCGGATTCATGGTTTTCCATGAAACCCGCCGGCAGGGTCCACAAACCGTAGCGCGGCTCAATGGCGCGACGGCATAGCAGAATCCGTCCCTCCCATTCGGGAATGCAGCCCGCGACGATTTTCGGATTCTGATAATAAATGGCGCCGCAAGCGTCGCACACATGGCGGGGCCGATTGTCTCCGGTGGGAATGCGCACGCTGACCAGAGCGCCGCACTGGCTGCAAAATTTCATCGAGAAGATTCCTTGGAAAAGGGGGCTTGATTCTGGAAGCAAATAATTTGAACATTCCAGCATGAATGCCACAACTTTAGAACCCCAATCGGCGACTGAATCCCGATTCGATGACGAACGCCAGCGGCGTTGGCGCTTGATTCTTGGCGGCGGCGCGGCCGATGGCGTCGGATGCGCCCTGGCCGGGGCGGATCTGGGCATTGATCGCTGCCTGGAAAGCCTCTACGACGAGGAGCGCAAAGGTGGACTGGGCGGTTCCGCGCCGAAAGTCGCCCGCTGGCTCGGCGATATCCGCAGCTATTTTCCCACCTCCGTCGTTCGAGTCTTACAACACGATGCGCTGGAGCGCTATGGTCTGCAACGGCTGTTGCTGGAGCCAGAGATGCTGGAAGCGGTGGAGCCGGATGTTCATCTGGTGGCGACCCTGTTGTCATTAAGCGGGGTGATGCCGGCCAAGGTTAAAGAAGCCGCCCGGCGCGTGGTGCGCCAGGTCGTGGCGGAATTGGAGCGCAAACTGGCGAATCCATTGCGCCAGGCGATCACCGGCAGTTTGCATCGCAGCGTGCGCAACCGCCGCCCGCGTCATGCCGAGATTGACTGGCATCGCACCATCCGCGCGAACCTGCGTCATTACCAACCCGAATATCGCACGATCATTCCCGCGACCCGGATCGGTTTTGGCCGCCGCGCCACAGCCTTGCGCGACATCATTCTCTGCGTGGATCAGAGTGGGTCCATGGCTGCTTCAGTCGTTTACGCGGGCATCATGGCAGCGGTCATGGCTTCGATTCGCTCAGTGCGCACTACGCTGGTCGTGTTCGATACGTCGGTCGTTGATTTGACCGAGCAACTGGAGGATCCCGTAGAGGTGCTGTTCGGGACGCAGTTGGGCGGCGGCACCGATATTCATCGAGCGCTGAGTTACTGCCAGGGTCTGGTGCGCGCGCCCCACGACACCATTCTGGTGCTGATCAGCGATCTGTACGAAGGCGGCGACCGCCAGCAAATGCTCAAACGCGCTGCCAGCCTGGCCGCTTCCGGGGTGCAGTTGATCACCTTGCTGGCGCTGTCTGACCAGGGGGCGCCGGCTTATGATCATGGCGTTGCCGGAGCGCTGGCCGGGATGGGCGCGCCGGCCTTTGCCTGTACCCCCGATCAGTTCCCTGATCTGATGGCGACCGCTATCGAAAAACGCGATCTGGCGCAATGGGCGGCGGCGCGGGGCATTGTAACGGCAGGGCAGGAGGCGGCGCGGCGCGGGTGAGCGCAGCTCTTCAATCGTGGAGTACGTTGACAGGCCAAATGCGCGCTGTTGGCGAAATCCACCGGTTGAAGAGCTGAAGAGCCGCTCTGGCTGGCCTCACATATTCCGCCGATACTGCCCGCCGACTTCAAATAGCGCCGTCGTAATTTGCCCCAGCGAGCAGCAGCGCACCGCGTCGACCAGCACCGCGAACAGATTTTCGTTGTTGATCGCCGCC